>JBEKWX010000180.1:0-7501 GCA_049512675.1 Terriglobales bacterium
TGGACAGCCGAGGGCCGCTGTCCCTACGTGTAACCGGCGCCAAAATCCAGCGGCGCCAGCGGTCGTGTAGAATAACCGTTTGGATATGGACCTTTCCGCCATCCAGCGAGCCTTGCGCGACCGCAAAATGGACGCCTGGCTTTTCTACGACCATCACCATCGCGATCCGATCTCGTACCGCGTCCTCGGGCTGCCGGATGGGCTGATGGTTACGCGGCGCTGGTACTACCTGATCCCCGCCAAAGGCGAGCCCGTTAAGCTGGTTCACAAGATCGAATCGGGACATCTGGATAGCTTGCCCGGCACCAAGAAACAGTACGCCGGATGGCAGGAACTGTTCGACGGTTTGAAGCAGATGCTGGGCCCGTATCGCGACGTGGCGATGCAATACTCGGCCAACAACTTTGTTTTCACCATTTCCATGGTGGACGCGGGAACGGCCGACCTGATCCGGGGGCTGGGCAAGAACATTGTCAGCGCGGCCGACCTGATCGCGCAGTTTGAAGCGACGCTGACCGACGAACAGATCAAGTCGCACTTCGCGGCGCGCGATGTGATTGACGCGGTCACTGCCGAAGCCTTCAAGGAGATAGGACGGCGCGTGCGCAACGGCGGCACGCACGAGCATGAAATTCAGCAATTCTTCATGGAAGCGTTCCAGCGCGAGAACATGGTGACCGACGATCCGCCGATTGTGGCCGTGAACGCCAACAGCGGCAATCCGCACTATGAGCCGAGTGCAAGCCATCCGGTGCCGATTCGAGAAGGCGACCTGGTTTTGCTGGACGTGTGGGCGAAGAAGAATACGCCGGGCGCGGTTTACTACGACATTACGTGGATGGGATTTGTGGGCAGCGCTCCGTCGGACCGGCATCGCGAAATTTTCAAGATTGTGAGCGAGGCGCGCGACATCGGCGTGAAGACTGTGCAGGATGCGGTTTCGGCCCACCGGCCGATGGCGGGATGGGAAGTGGATCACGCGGTGCGCGGCCACATCAAGCAGGCGAAATACGGAGAGTACTTCATCCACCGCACTGGCCACTCGATTTCGACCGAGGTGCATGCCAATGGCGCCAACATGGATGATTTGGAAATTCACGACGAGCGGCGCATTCTGCCCAATTCCTGTTTCTCGATCGAGCCCGGAATCTACCTGCCCGAGTTCGGCGTGCGCTCGGAAGTGGACGTGCTGGTGCGGCCGGGAAGCGCCGAGGTCACTGGTAAAATTCAACGAGAGATCGTGACCATCTGAATGGCCAAGCCGACAACAGATAAATCAAAAAATGCGGTTCCAGCGGAGCCGGAGTATCCGCTGACGACCATCGCGGTGGTTGCGCCGCTGGTGGGCTGGCTGATTCCGGGCGGCGGACACATCCTGCTGAAGCGCTATGGGCGCGGCATTCTGCTGCTGGTGTCGGTGGTCGCGATGTTCCTGATTGGGTTGGGCATGCAAGGGCGGATTTACAAGCCGAACGGCGGAGACATCCTCGACATACTCGGCTTCGTTGGCGACGTGGGCTCGGGAGTGCTCTACTTTCTGGCGCGCATCATGGACTGGGGCAACGTGATGGCAGCGAATGCCGCCGCGGATTACGGCAAGACATTTTTGATCGTGGCCGGCCTGCTGAACTTCATCGCGGCTGCGGATGCGCATCACATTGCGCTGGGGAAGAAGCCGTGACTATCAACTTGTCACACTTCTCGGCTGCGGTGGTGTTCGCGCTGTTCGCATCGGTGGTTTTCGGCATCACGCAGCGCAATTCGACGATGGAACAGGTGCGCTACGGTCTCTACTGCTTCGCCCTATTCGCAGGTGGAGTTTTCCTGGCGGGATGGGTGATGGCGCTGATCAGACGGTAGCTGGCGGCTTTTGGTTACACTACGCTCGCCGTCTCCTGTTTCATCTTCTCCGCCTGATAGTGCGTGATCAGCGCGTCGATAACCGGTTGCAGCTTCCCGTCCATTACCTGCTCAAGTTGGTGGATGGTGAAGCCGATGCGATGATCGGTGAGCCGGTTCTGCGGAAAATTGTAGGTGCGGATTTTCTCCGAACGGTCGCCCGAGCCCACCATCTGCTTGCGTTCTTTCGCCAGCGCGTCCTGCTGCTTCTGCATTTCGACTTCGTAGAGGCGCGAGCGCAGCACGCGCATGCCTTTTTCGCGGTTCTTGATCTGCGACTTCTCATCCTGACAGCTCACTACCGTGTTCGTCGGAATGTGGGTGATCCGCACCGCCGAATAGGTCGTGTTCACCGACTGCCCGCCCGGCCCCGACGAACAGAACGTGTCGATACGCAGATCCTTGGCCTCGATCTTGACGTCGACTTCTTCCGCTTCCGGCAGCACCGCGACCGTGATCGCCGAGGTATGCACTCGCCCCTGCTGCTCGGTCGCCGGCACGCGCTGCACGCGATGCACGCCGCTCTCATACTTCAGCCGCGAATAGACCCGGTCACCCTCGATCAGCGCGATCACTTCCTTCAACCCGCCCACGCCCGATTCCGACGTGGAGAGCACTTCCACCTTCCACTTCTGCGTCTCGGCATAGCGGTTGTACATGCGGAAAACTTCCGCGACGAACAACGTGGCCTCATCGCCGCCCGTGCCGGCGCGAATCTCCAGGACCACGTTCTTCTCGTCGTTCGGGTCCTTCGGCAGCAGCAGGACCTTGAGTTCTTCCTCGACGGTCACAATGCGCGCGTCGAGCTTCGCGAGTTCTTCTTCCGCGTAGGCTCGCATCTCCGGATCTTTTTCGTCGGCGAGAACGGTCTTGCTTTCGGAAATCCCGCGTTTCAGATCTTTGAACTCGCGATACTTCTCGACAATCTCTCTAACTTCGCTATGCGCCTTGGCAGTCTTCTGGTATTTCGCCGAATCGTTGGTAATCTCCGGCGACAACAGCGCGCGCGTCAATTCCTCGTAGCGCACTTCGATTTGGTCCAAGCGTTCGAACATGATTTTCATCCGTAGAGACGGGGCTTGCCCCGTCTCACTCTGCGGGCGGAGACGCGGCAAGCCGCGTCTCTACTCTAATGATTTTAGGTGGAATGAGAAAGAAAACAAGAGTTCGCGGTGGGCACCGCTAAGCAATTACCAACTCGCCGCCGTGCGTCTTTTCCAGCTTCATGGCTTCATCCAGCGCAACGATCGCGCACTCCACCTCGCTGTCATCCGGAGGCTGGGTCGTGATCCGCTGCAGCCACAGGCCGGGCGCCGTCATCAGCGCGAACAGCGAGCCGCGATGCTTGGCGGCAAAGCGGATGATCTCGTAGGAAACGCCTGCAATCAGCGGCAGCAGCGCGATACGAATGCCGAATCGAGCCCAGAAAGTGTGCACGGGAATCGCCATGTACACAAACATCGAGATAATCATCACCGTCATCAGGAAGCTGGTTCCGCAGCGCGGATGATACGTCGAATACTTCTGCACCGCTCCGGCTTCGAGCGGCTCGCCATTCTCGAACGCAAACACCGTCTTGTGCTCGGCGCCGTGGTACTCGTACACGCGCCGAATGTCCTTCCACAGCGAAACGCCCCACACAAACAGCAGGAACATCGCGATCCGGATCAGCCCGTCCACCAGGTTAAACACGAACTGCTGGCCGAAAACCGGATTCACCTTTTTCAGTTCCGTAGTAGCCAGCAGCGGCAGGTACTTGTACATGAAGATGAAGAAGGCGACGGAGAAAATAACATTTACTGCCGCCATCCACCCGGTGATTTCAAACTTCTTGCCCTGATCGCTATTGCTACGATCTTCACTGCTATGGCCTTCACTGGCGCGCCCGTCGTTGCCCGGATCGGCGTTTATCTCTTCGAGCGCCGCATTGGCGGAAAACTTCAGCGCGCGGAAACCCAGCGTCATCGCGTGCCCCAACGTCATCACCCCGCGCACCACCGGCCAGCCCATCCATTTATGTTGTTCGGAAGGCCGCTCCAGCGGCTCGCTGTGCTTGACAATCTCGCCCGACGGTTTGCGCACGGCAATGCCCCAGGCGTGGGGCGAACGCATCATCACGCCTTCCAGCACCGCCTGCCCGCCGACGAGCGTTTCCTCGCCGCTCTCCAGAGCCGGGAGCAGCTGTACCGCCGCTAAAAAACGCGCAATTTTCCGCCAACTTCGCATAGCCATTGGATGTTACTTCGCGGAGGGAAGACTCCAACTCCAATGCTTAGAGTACCACAGATCGCAAAAACCCCGAGCATCGCTCAAACCGGCATCACGACCATATCTCCTTAGTATTCAGTAGGTTAACCGGGAAGTCTAATTTCGCAATTGGAACCATCTGGGGGCTGTGATTCCAGCGATCGGCTGTGGAATCCAATGCACAATGCTGCACTTCGCCCAGACCTGCGACGCGATCGCCGCGACCACCAAGAAGTTGGAGAAAACGGCGCTGGCCGCTGCGTTATTGCGAACGATGCCGCTGAGCGAGGCCGCGACCGCCGCCATTTTCCTTTCCGGACGGCCTTTTCCTGCATACAAAGAAGCCACTTTGCAGGTTGGCGGAGCAGTGCTTTGGCGCGTTATTAGCGGCCTATCGGGAAAGTCCGAGCCCGAACTGACCGAAATTTATCGCAGGCATGGCGATGCCGGATCGGTCGCAGCCGATGCCCTTCCCGCAAAGCCGGATCCCGGCCTCTCGCTCGCCGAAGTGCAGCGTGCATTTGCCGGAATCGCTTCCGCCCGCGGGCCTGCCGCCAAAGCTTTTCTTCTGCGCTCGCTTCTTGAGCGAACCAACCCGCTCGAAGCCAAGTACATCGTGAAAATCATCAGCGGCGACCTGCGCATCGGCCTGAAAGAAAGTCTCGTCGAGGAAGCCATCGCTCGTGCTTTCGACGAACCCCTCGACCGGGTCAAGCGCGCCAACATGTTGCTCGGCGATCTCGGCGAAACTCTGCGCCTGGCCTCCGCGGGAAAATTGGCTGACGCACATCTTCGCCTCTTCCATCCCATCGACTTCATGCTGGCGAGTCCGGTTGAATCTTCCGACGAGGCGCTAAGCTATTTTCAGAGCGCGTCGGTTGAAGACAAGTACGACGGCATCCGCGCCCAGGCGCACATCAGCCACGGAGAAGTCCGCATCTTTTCGCGCACCCGCGATGAGATTACCGAGTCCTTCCCCGAATTGCCATTGGCCCTCGGCGGCCTGCCCAACGACGCAATTCTCGACGGCGAAATCGTAGCCTGGAACTCCGCTGAGGCCCGAGCCCTTCCCTTCAGCACGCTCCAACCGCGCCTCGGCCGGAAACAAGTCAGCGCCAAACTCATGCGTGAAGTCCCGGTCGCCTATCTCGTTTTCGACATTCTCTATGCGGATGGTGAACTCCTCCTCGATCGTCCACTGCGAGAGCGTTCAGATATCCTGGAAAGGCTGACGAAGAACTTGGAACCGTCGGCGTCCACCAAGGCTCGCGTAGGGACAGCCGAGCGAATCTCGGCACCGGCCGCCGCGCCGTCGCAGGCTCTCCTTGCCTTCGCCGCTCCCGAACTTCCCGTTGCGACAATTCTCCGCGCGCCGGTAGCAACGGCGAGTTCTCCGGACGATCTCGAAACCCTCTTCACCGCCGCGCGTCAGCGCGGCAACGAAGGCCTGATGATCAAGGATCTCAATTCGTTCTACACTCCCGGCCGGCGCGGCAAATCGTGGCTTAAGATGAAGCGAGAACTCGCCACGCTCGATGTGGTCGTGACCGCCGTCGAGTATGGACACGGCAAACGCATCGGCGTGCTCAGCGACTACACCTTCGCGGTGTGGGATGGCGAGCGACTCGTAAACATTGGCAAGGCGTACTCCGGGCTCACCGATGCCGAGATCGTTGAAATGACGCAATGGTTTCTGGCTCACCAGACGAGTGAACAAGGATTAAGGCTGGAAGTAGAACCCAAGATTGTTCTCGAGGTGGCCTTCAACAACATGATGCGCTCCACGCGCCACGAGAGTGGCTACGCCTTGAGATTTCCGCGCATCGTGCGCCTGCGTTCCGACAAACGTCCTGAAGATGCTGACACCATCGAGACGGTAAAGGAAATTTACGGGCGTCAGCACTCGGCGTGATCATCAAGGCGAGATCAATCGCTGAAACATTGTCAGTGAGTGTGATCGCGATGGTCGTGATCGGCGGGCGCGTGCTCGCGTTCTTCCTCCCGCACCGCGATCACGCATGCATGCGCCGTCTCGCACACCACGTGTTCCAACTGGATGGTCGTATGGTGGATCCCAAATCCACGCCCGAGCTTCTCGTTGATCTCCCGCAGAATCGTGTCGCTCTCCGAAGTCGCCATGTCCGCGATTTTCACATGCGCCGAGAGCGCGTGGTTTTCCGACCCAATGCTCCACACATGCAGATCATGCACATCGCTTACGCCCGCGATCTGTCGCATCGCCGATTCCACCGCCTCCAGGCTCATCCCGCGCGGAGTGCCCTCGAGCAGAATATTCAGCGTCTCGCGCACGATGCCGATGCTTGACCACAAGATCAGCGCGCCGATCCCGAACGACAGTGCCGCGTCGATCCAGTATTGTCCGGTCCACAGGATGACAAGACCACCCGCAATCACGGCCGCGGTCGAGAGCGTGTCGCCCACCTCGTGCAGCAGCGCGCTCCGGACATTGACATCTCGCCCCGAACGCCACAGCAGCAGAGCGATCACGCCGTTTATCACAACGCCCGCCGCCGCCACGCCAATCATCACCCCGGCGCGCACATGCTCCGGATGCTGAATCCGCTGAAACGCTTCGTAGAAAATATAAAACGACACGCCCACCAGCGACAGCGCATTCACCAGCGCCGCCAGCACTCCAGCGCGCCGGTATCCATAAGTTTTGGTCGCGCTCGGCGGCCGGCCTTCGAGAAAAACCGCCACCAGCGACAACAGCAGAGCCAGAAAGTCGGAGAGGTTATGTCCCGCCTCGGAAAGCAACGCCAGCGAGTGCGCGCGGATGCCGGCAACCAACAGCAGGACGACGTAAAGCAGGGTGACGGCCAGCGAGATGCGCAGCACCCGTCCCGTCCCATGAGAATGCGCGTGTCCTACATGCGCGTGCATGTTCTAAGGATAGCGCAAGGTTGCCCGTGTGGGGACGGGCGCCCTCGCGAGCCTGCCCTGAGCGAAGTCGAAGGGTCCAAGCCGAGCGCAGCTCGGCCAACCGCGGGCAACTCGGCGCCTCCGTTTCCGGTTCGGTGGCGCAGACCCTCCGGCTCGCGCTATCCTTTTCCGCACCCAATCGTCGAACTGTGAGGACAAGAAAATGAAAAAGACTCTCGTGATGCCAGCCTTGCTGTTACTCGTCGCCTCGGCGATTGCACAAACAGCGCCCACACCAACCAAGACTCCCGTCAGCAGCGCGCTCCGCGACATTCTGCCCGGCCGCCAGAAAAACACCATCGCAGCCGTCGAAGCCATGCCCGCCGACAAATTAGGCTACAAACCCACCGCCGACCAGATGACATTCGGCCATCTCGTCGTCCACATGGCCGAAACAAATAACCTGCTGTGC
>JBEKWX010000181.1:0-7488 GCA_049512675.1 Terriglobales bacterium
CCAGAAACGAAAAAACCAGCGCCGGATGTTGCAGCCGTTTGTAATCCACCTTCATGGCCACGATCATCGCGGCAAGTCCCGCAACCGCCCATACCAGTTGCTTCACCAGGAATTCGTAAGCCCACCCAAACCGCTCCTTGGCCATCACCGCCGAGGCGCTGAAGATCATGACCAGCCCGATAAAAACCAGGATCGCAGTCACAGTAAACATCCAGCGATCAACACTGACCCGCTTAGCCATAAGTAATCTATTTCACCACGGAGACAAGCAGACAAGCAGCAGTTTCACTCCCGGATCGCAGGAAGGGTGATAACTGACTTGGTACCCGGCTCGTGTGGTGACGGGGCTCTGCCCCGTCCAAGCCGAGCGAAGCTCTGCCGGGTGCCCCACTCATCGCGCTCTTTGCGATGAGTGGGATGCCGCGAGCACACGGCCCCGATCCACCCCCTCCAAGTTGTCATCCTGAGTGGTACAGAAGTCCGTAACCTGTAAAGCCCTGACCCGACCCGAATCTCGCGCTAAGTCGATCGAGCCATCGCCAGCGCATGCACCGTCTCTTTGAACACACGCCCGCGATGTTCGTAATTCTCGAACTGATCAAAGCTGGCGCAAGCCGGAGCAAGCACAATAACGTCGCCGCCCACCGCCAATTCGCTGGCGCGCCTCACCGCATTTTCCAGAGTCTCAGCACGCTCGATTTCGGCAGCGCCCTGAATCTGCGATTCGATCTTGGCGGCCGCGGCCCCGATGGTGTAGACGCACTTCACGCGCTGTCGCAACAAATCGCCGAGCACGGAGTAGTCGCTCCCCTTATCCTTGCCCCCAAGAATCAGGTGAATATTAGCCGGGAAAGATTCCAGCGCCTTGATGGTAGCGTCAACGTTCGTGGCCTTGGAGTCGTTGTAATAATCCACCCCCGCGACCCGAGCCACAAATTCCAACCGGTGCTCGACGGCCTTAAAATTCCGGACAGCCTGCCGGATCTGTTCCGGCTGGCAGCCGACAAGCATGCCGATGGAAACTCCCGCGAGCACATTTTCCAGGTTGTGCGCGCCTTTCAGCGGCACCTCCGCCAGCGGCATGATCTCGCGTTCGCTATGGCCGTCCCGGAAAAAGATATGCGTGCCACGGACAAAGGCTCCTTTTTCAATCTCCTTGCTTCGGCTGAACCAGAACAACTGCCCGCGAGTACGGCCCGCCAAGCCCGCGGTGGTGGGTTCATCGGCATTGAGCACCGAGAAGTCATCCGCAAGTTGGTTCTCAAAGACGCGCGCTTTGGCGCCGACGTAATTGACAAAAGTCTTATGACGATCGAGATGGTCGGGCGTGATGTTCAGAATCACCGCGATCCGGGAACGAAATTCAACGATCGTTTCCAACTGAAAGCTTGATACTTCCAGCACCGTCCAGGTCGCGGGCCCAGCCTGATCCACCAGACTGATAGCCGGCGTGCCGATATTGCCGCCAACCACTGTGGAGAACTTTCCGGCGGCAATAATCTCGCCCGCCAACGAAGTGGTCGTGGTCTTCCCGTTGGCTCCGGTAATGGCAACGATCGGACCAGCCAGAAATCGCGCCGCCAGTTCGATTTCGCCAATCACCGGCTCTCCAAGATTGCGCGCCTGTACCAGTTGCGGCGTATCGACCGGCACACCCGGGCTAAGGACGATCAAGTCCTGCCCCCGAAAGGTGCGGTCGCCATGCCCGCCGGTTTCAACCGTGATCCCATGCTCCAGCAGGAGCAGTATTTCCGTGCGCAGCTCGGATTCCGGCTTGGAATCCGAAACCGTAACCCGCGCCCCCCGAGACTTCAAAAACAGAGCCGAGGCCACCCCAGATTTGCCCAGACCAACCACCAGCACGCGTTTGTTATTGAGATCCATCAAATTCAATTGGAAATTGAGTAATTTGTAATTTGTTAATTTAAAACCGTTCCAGTACCAATTGGTCTTGAGTCTTCAAATTACCAATTACAAATTACCAATTACAAATCTTCCCTATCTCAGTTTCAGCGTCGTCAGCGCAAACAGCGCGAACACCAGCGATGCGATCCAGAAGCGCACAATCACCTTAGACTCCGACCAGCCCAGCAATTCGAAGTGATGGTGGATCGGCGCCATCTTGAAAATGCGTTTCTTGCGCAGCTTGTAGGAACCAACCTGCAGGATCACCGAAAGCGCCTCGATCACGAAAATCCCTCCGATGAACGGCAGCAGCAGTTCCTGTTTGATCATAACGGCTATGGTGCCAATCGCGCCGCCCAGAGCCAGCGAGCCGACATCGCCCATAAACACTTCCGCCGGATGCGCGTTATACCAGAGAAATCCAATGGCGGAACCGACCATGGCTCCGCAAAAAATAGTGAGCTCGCCGATCTGCGGCATCTTCTGCAATTCGAGATAAGTGGCAAACGTGGCGTGCCCGCTGAGGTAGGTGAGAACCGCAAGCGCTCCGGCCGCGATCACCGTACACCCGATGGCCAGCCCGTCCAGGCCGTCGGTAAGATTCACCGCGTTGCTCGATCCAACAATCACCAGCACAACGAAGGCCACAAACGGCAGGAAGGCCAGCGGCCAGAGTTGGGAATGAGCCCATCGTTCGATCACCAGGTCCGGATGGAACTGCTTGAAGAACGGAACCACCAGCCTGGTGGAATACAATCCGCGGTGCTGCAAAACGATCAGTACGATCGCAATCACCACGCTTGCCGCAGCCTGAAATCCCAGCTTGAGGCGTGCGGTAAGGCCGAGATTGCGGTGATGAACGACTTTCAGATAGTCGTCGGCAAAGCCAATAGCAGCAAACGCCAGCGTGGCAAACACAGCGATCCACACGAACGGATTACTCAAATCCGCCCAGAGCAATGTAGGCACCAGGACGGCGATGGCGATCAGCAACCCGCCCATAGTCGGCGTACCCGCTTTTTTCTGATGAGCCTGCGGCCCCTCTTCGCGGATGTACTGCCCGATCTGAAAATCCTGCAGACGTCGAATCACCATGGGCCCAACGATCAGGCCAGTGAAAAGCGCGGTAAGACTGGCAAAGGCCGTCCGAAAAGTAAGGTAACGAAAAATGCGAAATGGCGGAAAATAATGATAGAGCTTCAGGTAGAGCAGCCAGTAGAGCAATCCGCCTCCAACACCAGCTGTCAGCGGTCAGCTGTCAGCTCTCAGTTACTAGACGCCGCCCCATACAATCGTTTGGGTAGGGCACGGCTTCAGCCGTGCCGCTCGGAGCCAATAATGACGTGGCTTTAGCCGAGGGAGCCCTCGTTAGTTACTGCTCCTTCGTTGCCACGTCTCTAGCGCTTTTTCCAGCTTCACGCCGCGAGACGCTTTCAGCAACACCGCATCGCCTTCCCGAGTCTCGCGCGCCAGCCAGTCGCCCGCCTCTTCCGGAGTCCCAACAAACTCCGCTCTCATACCCGCGTCCGAAGCCGCTTCCACCATCGCCTTCGCCAAGCCCCGCACGCCCAGCAGAAAGTCAAGTTTACTTCCCGCCATATAACGCCCGCACTCGCGATGCAATTCCTCGCCGGTCGGCCCGAGTTCCAGCATTTCGCCGGCGACAACAATCCGGTGCCGGCCGGGCACGGCAGCCAAAGTATCCACGGCAGCCATAAGCGCCTTCGGACTTGAATTGTAGCAATCGTACAGCACCGTAATGTTACCCACTTGAACGACCTGTCCGCGCTTGTCGGCAGGCTCGAGCGACGCCAGCGCCGCGGCAATCTCGGACGGTGTGATGCCGTGCTCCAGCGCAACCGCAGCCGCGGCCAGCACGTTGTACACGTTGTGCTTGCCAAGCAGCGGACTCTGCACCACCTGGCGGGCTTCGATGCTAACGAGGCGGCTGACAAGATCGAAGCGCGTGCCGTCGGGTCCAAGCACCTCGATGTTTTCCGCTCTCACGTCCGCAGGAACAATCGGCTTCAATCCGAACAGCACGACCTTGCCCTTGAAGTCGCGCCCGAACTGGCTCACATATTCATCGTCGGCATTCAGCACCGCCGTGCCCCCGTGCGGAAGAGCCTCGATCAGTTCATATTTCGCCCGGGCGATTCCGGCAATCGAGTCAAAGTTCTCCAGATGCACGGGTGCAACATTGGTGACCACGGCCTGGCTCGGCAGTGCGATGCGAGCCAAAGCAGAGATTTCGCCTGCATGAGACATCCCCATCTCGACCACGGCAAGATCATATTCCGGTTCAAGCGTCAGCAGCCCAAGCGGCAGGCCAAAATGATTGTTGAAATTTCCCTTCGTACGATGCACGCGGTACTTGATCGCGAGCAAATGGGCCATCGCTTCTTTGGTAGTGGTCTTGCCCATCGAGCCGGTAACGCCAATGGCAGTCTTGCCCCAGATTTTTCGCACCGCCGTAGCCAACGTCTGGAGCGCAACCAGAGTGTCGTCGACGGCAAGCAGGCCAGCCGAGCCGGAAAGACTGGCATAGCGCGCCAACTGATCCTTCCGAACCACCGCGGCAATCGCGCCTCGGCTCAGAGCCTGCTCAACAAAGTCGTGCCCGTCAAGCCGTTCGCCTTTGACCGCAAAAAAGAGTTCGCCGGCCTGCACCGTGCGCGAATCGATGGAATATCCCTGCGCCGTAGCGCGCCCGTCGTATTGGCCGTTCGCAGACAAGAATTCGCCGATGCGCGAGAGAAGAAGTCTCATGCCGTCTTCCCCGCCGTGCCCGCCGTCGCGGCGCTCTTGCAGTCGTAGCCCAGGGCCGTCAAGTTCTCGCAGGCAACGTCCACATCGTCGAACGGAATCGTTCCCTCTTTTGTGATCTGCACTTTTTCGTGCCCCTTGCCCGCAAGCAGCACGATGTCGCCGGGCGCTGCCTGCCGGAAAGCAAGAGCGATGGCCTTGCGCCGATCGGGCTCCATGGAATATTTTGCGCCCGACTTCTGCAATCCGACTAGCGCATCGTTCATGATGGCCAGCGGATCTTCAGACCGCGGGTTGTCGGAAGTGAGCACAGCAAAGTCGCTGCCCTTGCCCGCCGCCTCGCCCATCAAAGGACGCTTGGCGCGATCGCGATCTCCGCCGCACCCGAAAAGCGTAACCACTTTGCCTTTGAGGCCGGCGCGAGCGACAAAATCGCGAGCCAGCGCGGTAAGGTTGCGGAGCGCGTCGTCGGTGTGCGCATAATCCACCACCACTGTGAAGGGCTGCCCGCAATCCACGCGTTCGAAGCGCCCGGGAACGCTGCTGAGGTCGAAGACCCCCTTGGCGATCGCCTCCGCCGAACAATCGCGCGCAAACCCGGCGGCAGAAGCTGCAAGCACGTTATAAACATTCACATTGCCGATGAGCGGAGACCACATGGCGACCTTACCCGAGGGCGTCACCATTTGAAACCGGGTTCCCCGCGGCGTGATTTCGACGGACTCGGCACGAAAATCGCAGTCGCCGCCGCCGGATGCCAGACCGTAGGAGAGCACGAGCGAGCTCTTCTTCTTGCAAAACTTCCAAAGCTGCCGCCCATATTCATCATCAATATTAAGAACAGCGGCACGCGGAGGGTCGGTCCCGCAGCCTTCGAAAAGCACCTGTTTGGCAAGGAAGTAATTTTCCATCGTGCCGTGGTAATCGAGATGGTCGCGAGTGAGATTCGTAAATACGGCCACATCAAAAGGAATTCCAAAAACACGCTGTTGCTCCAGCGCGTGCGATGACACCTCCATCACCGCCTCGGTGACTCCCAGCCCCAAACCCTCCGACAAAAGCCGGTTCAACTCCAGCGCCTCCGGCGTAGTGTGCGGCGCCGGAAGAATCTTCCCCGCAACGTGATACTCGATGGTCCCGATCAAAGCGGTCTTCCGTCCGGCCGCGTGCAATATGGATTCGATCAGAAAGGCGGTCGTGCTTTTTCCGTTCGTGCCGGTAATTCCAGTATTAGCAATTCGCTCAGCCGGACGCTTGTAAAAATTCGCGCTAAGGCGGGCAAGCGCACGCCGTCCCTGCACCACCTGAGCCCACCCCACCGAGGGGCGCGGCACTTCGGTCGCGGAGTCGGTAACAATAGCAACCGCTCCGGCGGCGATGGCCTGATCGATGAACCGGTTGCCGTCGCTGGTCTCCCCCTTCATAGCGACAAAAACCGTTCCCGGCCGCACCCGCCGCGAATCGTATTCCACCCCCGCCACGCCCGGGTTTCCGCTCTGCGAGAGTACCTCGGCGCCCAGCAGGAGCTGTTGGAATGTCATTGGGTTGATTATAAACAGCCAGCGTTGTGGTTCCCTGTGTACCCCTGTGAACCCCTGTGTCCTCTGTGGTTCAAGCTTTAAGTCCCAACCACAGGGACCACAGGACCACAGAGGAAAGCAAATCCTATCTGCCGAAACGCACCGTAACCCGCGATCCCGCCGCCACGTGCGCCCCGGCCTGGGGCGATTGTTCGCGTGCCACGCCGCTGCCGATGGCGTCGAGGTCGAGCCCCGCATCCTGCGCCGCCTCAATCGCAATACGCAGGTTCTTTCCGATAAAGGATGGCACCGCGATCCCTCCCTCTTCCACGTCGAGCACCACTGTTCCACTCGTCGGCGATTTCTGCGCGGACGAATTCTCAGATCCTGCGACAGACGAACTCGCACCCGCAGAACCAGCGGCCGCAGTCGTCAAGCCGTTCAGCCCCGGTCGATCCGCATCTCGAGCGGTCATCGCCGCCGGAACGACCTGAGCTCCAATCGCGCCGGGCTTGACCGCGGATGGTATAGCCGGCGTCTCATTGGCCTCGGCGATATCCAGGCTGGCCCCAAGGTGATCGGGCGAGCTTTCTTCCAGACTAGCGTCGGGAACATCGCGGCGAGCCAGCAAAACCTGGCGGCTCGGCGGAAGCTGAACGTCATGCGGAACGTGCAGATACTCCAGCACCTGCTGCGTGATCCGCTGAAACACCGGAGCCGAAACCTGTCCTCCCTGGTGCAAGCCGACCGCAGAGTCGAGAATCACCACCACCGCGATTTGCGGATCGTTGATGGGAGCAAACCCCGCAAAAGACGCCACATACTTCGTCTTCGAGTAAGCGCCGGTGGCGGGGTCCACCTTCTGAGCCGTCCCGGTTTTGCCCGCCGAACTGTAGCCCTCGAGAGTAGCTTTGCGTCCGGTGCCGTGGAGCACCACCCCCTGCAACATCTGCCGCATCTCGGCCGCGGTCAAGGATGAAATCACCCGCGTCCCCGCGGCGGGTTGGAAGGCAATCGTCTGCGGAGTATTCTGCGGCGCAATCGTAGCGGCAACGATCGTACCAGCAACGATGCGCGCCGGGACATGCACCCCGTCGTTCGCAATCGTCGAAATCAGGGAAGCCAGCTGCAGCGGCGAAATCCCAATCTCCTGCCCCATCGAGATCGCGCCAATAGAAACCTTCGACCACCGTTCCACCGGCTTCGTCAGCCCGGCCGTTTCGCTCGGCAGCTCGATCCCTGTCCGCTGCCCGAATCCGAAGGCGCGAATGTATTTGTAGAGCCGCTCGTCGCCCAG
>JBEKWX010000182.1:0-7473 GCA_049512675.1 Terriglobales bacterium
AAAACAGCCGAAATTTGGGGGATAGAAAATGTCTACCCGAACCGAGAAGGTCGTTTATAGGGCATCCTAGCGCAAAGTTTTTTCGACCATTTTCTAGTGAGGGAGTTTTTCAACAGCCACTCCCGATTTCACTCATTGACCCGGACCGGCCAATTCTCAATGAGTGTTAACTGGTTACATCAGCTACCGCCAGTCGTTCAGAATGGGAACCAGACCGTAAGGATGGAAATCAGTCAAACATCGCCTGTCCGAGCGGGCTCGGAACGACCGTTCCGGTAGAATGTCCCCCGAGTACCTGCGAGGCATGGCTATGGCAAGAATGTCCACGAAGAGAAAATCGAATCCCCGTAAGAAAGCGAAGAAATCACCGCCGAGAAAGCGGAAGGAGGCCCTGCGTCCGGCAAAACAAATTCCTGCGACGCTGCGGGCAGCGGAGATCGGCGGCGAGAAGCTGACCTTCAACCATGCAATGGTCTATGCTGCAGACGTGCGACGCGCGCTAGGCTTTTATCGCGACCTGCTGGGATTCAAACTCGTGGACGAATTCCGCCACGAAGGCATACCCGTCTATGCGCGGCTGCGCGCACCTGGAGGCGACGGCACGATCGCGCTGCACTTGGCGGGGCCGGGGACGCCGCTTGCCAGTGACGGTGTGCGGTTGTACTTCGAGATTCGAGAAGTTGATGAGTTCTGCCGCAAGCTGCAGGCCAAGGGCTTCTACATAACACAGATGCCGCGCATGATGCCATGGGGTTGGCGTCACGCCTATCTGAACGATCCCGATGGCCACGAGATCAGCATCTACTGGGCCGGCGAGAACCGCATGAAGAAGACCGTCATGCGCGTGGCAAAGGAAGTTGAGCAGGCGCCTGCCGCGAAAGGGCGATGACGGTCGCCGCTGAGAAGGGGATTTCTGATCTTGTCGCAAACCGTGACATCATCGCAGAGACAAACCGGCAATATATTGTTGGCTACATTTGCAAGGCCGTAAACCGCAGGAAACAAGGGTCATCGCTCAACTAGACAGCGAACGCCATGGCGCAAAGGATGGGGCAACCGGCTGTTGACAACGATGGGGCAGCAGAGCTAGGGTTTTTCAGGCGAAAGAGAAGCTCCAAAGTGCAAATACCGGCAGGATGGGGCCGCCTTTCCGCGAGGGCTTCCACACATTTTCATCAGGAATCTTGTATCCCATCGGAGGATGAATCATGGCCTACGAACTCGAAGGAAGACTCCTTGAAGTCTGCACTTGCAAAGTCCTGTGTCCTTGCTGGATTGGTGAAGACAGCGATTCGCCGGACGGAACCTGCGATGCAGTGGTTTCCTGGCACGTGGATAAAGGCTGCGTCAACGGCTTGGACGTTTCCGGACTGACCGTGGCGCTCTTGTGCCACATCCCCGCCAACATTCTCAAAGGCAACTGGAAAGTCGTCGCGTTCGTGGACGATAAGGCCACGACCGATCAGCAGAACGCTTTGCTCGATGTGTTCACCGGAAAGCTGGGCGGCCCGGTAGCAGATCTCGCGAAACTGGTGGGCGAAGTGGCCGGCGTCGAGCGCGCGCCGATCTCCTTTGATGTGCAGGAAGGCAAAGGCCGGCTGAGGATTGGTAACGGGATCGAGGCTGAGCTGGCCCCCTATACCGGCGGCACCGGGAAAACGACGACGCTCGTGGACTCCGTGTTCTCCACTATTCCCGGTTCCCCCGCGTATGTTAGCAAGGCCACGCACTACAAGGCCAAGAACGCGGCGCTGGGGTTCAACATCGATCTTCACGACCACAACGCGGTGCAGGGGAAATTCCGCTTCCAAGCCTAATTGTTCTGGCAGGGCGCATGGCCAACCTGAATCCATTTCTGCCGGCGGCGGAGGCGTCTGTGGTCCGGATGCGCGGGCGCGTCCTGGCCTTCACTATCCTGGTGACCAGCGGAGTCGCCTGGTTTGCGCTGTGGCGCTGGGGCTCTTCGCCAACGGCGCGTTACAGTCACACACACATTCACTTCGCCGCACAAACTCAGGCTGGATTACTGCTGGCCTTCGTCGCCGGCTGGACGCTTATGTTGGTGGCCATGATGCTGCCGACGAGCCTGCCGCTGCTGGCCCTGTTCTCCCGGCTGACGCGGGAACGCCGGGACCATTGGACGCTGGTTGGCCTGGTGGTCGCGGGCTACGTCGCGATTTGGCTGCTGTTTGGGGTCGCTGCGTATGTTGCCACGGGTCAGCTTGTGCGCATCTTCAGGCTCGAGCACTGGATGCACATGCAGGCACGCTGGCTCGCCGGAGGCACGGTGATTCTTGCCGGCAGTTACCAATTCACGCCGCTCAAGTACCGCTGCCTCGAGAAGTGCCGCTCGCCTTTCAGCTTCATCGCCGAGCACTGGACCGGCCACGACGAAAAGAAACAAGCGCTGTGGCTCGGCGCGCATCACGGCCTGTTTTGCGTGGGATGCTGCTGGGGCTTGATGCTCCTGATGTTCACCATCGGAGCGGGAAGCATTGGATGGATGCTTGTGCTGGGAACGGTGATGGCCGTGGAGAAGAATTCGCCGTGGGGCAAGCGATTCGCGCGAGTGCTGGGTTTCGGGTTGATGCTGATTGGGATGGGAGTATCGCTAGGTTTGTGGCCGACTGGTTGAGTTAAAGAGAAAGTCTTCGAGCAAATGATCCCGACCACAACGAGCAGGAAGAGCAACAGCGAAAGGAACTGCAGCATAAAAGCCTCCCTCAGTTGTAGCCGCCCGGTTGTGGAACTAATCCATAAGTAGCAGTTTTCTAGCCCAAAAGTAGTAGTTCGCGGAACTTAGTGTTTCTTGACTAGGACAGGTGTGGACTTGTAATGAAATCAGGAACGGGTAAAGTCTTGTCAACGCCGAGAGCTGACTCTCCCCAGCGTCAGGCACTACAAAAACTTAGGAGGATCCAAGAAAATGAAAAAGCTTGGATTGTTGCTGCTTCCGATACTGGCGATCACGCTGATGCTGGCGGGGAATGCTTTCGCTCAAGACAACAGCGTATTTTTCACCACCTACTACTCTAACGCAAACTATCCTGGTGCGCCGGATGCCACCGTGCGTATCGTCAACGACGGCAACACAGACGGCAACCTGTACGCGGACATCTACGTGCTCGATGATAGCCAGGAACTGCAGTCTTGCTGCGGCTGCCTCGTATCAAAGGATGGTCTGCTCTCGGAGTCCGTGAATACAGAACTCGCGAGTATTAATGTCGTCCTGACCAACAAAGTGGACCACCGTGGCGTCATCAAGATCATTTCGGATGCCGCCCCATGGGGTTTTGACGCAGCCACTCCCGTCAAGCCGACGGCCGGACTACGGGTATCGGCGACGCACATTCAGTCGCTGAAGTACGAGTATTTTGGCGAAAGTGACCCCGGTGGTCCTGCCGACTGGGCCGTTACCGAAACCAATGCCAACAACGCGAACCTCGGATCGGTCGAAAAATCGCTGTTACCGGAAGAGTGTGGTTTCATAGTAGGCACCGAGGACGAAGCCGGTTTGGGCAGCGGCTTCGGAGTCTGCACTTGCACGCAGGAAGACTGGGACTTTTAGTCGAAAGGAACGGCTTCCGACTTGTAGGGCAAAGAACCGCCCGAGGCATCAGAGTGTGACCCAGCACCAATTCGCCGATCCTCCCCCGCCCGTACGTTTTATTGGAGGTAGACGAACATGACCAAATCTAGAGTTGCCGTCGCTCTGTTGTCAGTTGTTTGTATGTCTCTAATCGCTTTCAGGATTAGCCGCCCGGAATCCACTCACGCTCAAAGTCAGAGTGGCACGACGAACTTGCTGCTCGAAATTCTCGCTGGCCAAATCCCAGCCAATATTCCCATTTTCCTGTCCTTCCAAGACGCGTCGGGCACAATTAGCAGCTATCAACCCAACGGAGCGACCACGACCAGCAATAACGGCTTCTTTTCGACACTAGGGTCCAACGGCCGCACCTGCTTCACTTGTCACCAACCACAAGACGGCTGGGCTCTCACTCCACAGTCGGTACAGGCCACATACAATCTTCCTTTTGGTGCGAACGCCGCCCTATTTGAGTCCATCGATTCTGCTGGATGCCCTAGCGATCCTCGCGCCACGTCGAATAATCCGACACAGTTCGCCCTGTCGCACGTACAAGTGTTCACAAAAGCGAACTTCCGAATCGGCTTGAACTTGCCCGCCCCGGCGAACCAGCAGTGGGCGCAACTCTCGGTTTCCTACGATCCGCCTGGGTGCGAGAACGACCCAAAATACGGCTTGCCGGCGAACCAAGTATCAGTTTACCGACGGGTGTTGCCGGCCGCCAATGTTGGCTTCTTGGATCCTATGGGGCCACTTGGGATTAGCCCCGATCATAGCTTTTTCCCCTGTAGATCTGGGGGCTTCTGCTTAGGGGCATCACCCGCACAGAACAACGTCAATATTGCACCTACTGACTCGGAGACCGTGGGAGGATTCGCGATCATGTGGGACGCCCGTGAGCCCAGCCTGGAGACGCAGTTCATTGATGCCACCTCCTTTCATGCCCAGGCCACTCCGCTGCAACTGAATCAGCTAGAAGGAACGCTCGCAAACCCACTGCCTGCAAGCTGTGCGGGCGTGAATTTTAATTCTCCAGCTCCAATTCCCGCAGCCTGCCTAGCGGCACTGAATGCCCCTGAAAACTGTCCCCCCGCGAATCCAAACAACGCAGGATCGCCAGTCTGCCAGGCCGTAGAGTTTCAGTCCAACATATTCGCCGCGCAGAGCTTTTCTAGCGCGGGAGACCTCACGGGCAGCGACGGCAGCGGGGCAACAGGTGGCCCGGTCAATCTGTTTGGTTTTCTGTCACCGACGGCAAATCTTGTGGAACAGCAGCCCAATCCACCCACGCCCAACCTGGTCCTCAGCCCCGGGTCGGAGTTCACTCTGTATAACACCTTTAACGGCACCCGCAGTGTGGGTGGTACGCGCGAGTCGATTTATCGTGGACAGAACATCTTCAACACCCGCCAGTTCGTCATCGCCGGCGTAGCCGGATTCAGCGATATACCAGGGGCCGGCCGAGGCCCTGCAGCAACCGGCGGCAAGCTTACTGGGACCTGCGCTAATTGCCACAACGTGGTGAATGTGGGGGACGATGCTGGCATGGAGGGAATGCGCACGGGGATTGGGGACAATTTCTGCCAGCATGCCACCTTTTTGCAAGCAAATCCCACGACGAATCCCGCACCAGTAGCACCTTGCGGTACAGCTTTGCCGCCCTCGCAAGATCTGCCGCTGTTCACCTTCTATTGCCCGAAGGGCTCAATTGAGTACTTTAGCAATCCCGACCCGACCAACACCTACGACGTCTTTCAAACCACCGATCCAGGTCTTGGGATCATCACTGGCCAATGTAACGATTTGGGTAAGATGAAGAGACCGATTCTTCGCGGAGTGGCGGCGCGTGCCCCCTATTTCCACGGCGGCAACGCAGCCACTTTGACTGATCTGGTCGACTTCTATAATGTCCGGTTTAACATCGGTCTCAGCGCACAAGATGTGGCCGATCTCGTGAATTTCCTGAATTCGCTGTAGTGCATTGAAAAACCCAGGTACTTTCTGGTACTCCTCAAGTACCGTTTTCGGCCAACTTCGTCTTGCGGCTCAGAACCCCCCAGCCACATGGTCAATGAATGGAATCGCAAACCCTTGGGGCCTTATTCCCATGCGGTCGTCGCTGGAGGCTTTGTTTTTGTTACCGGCCAGGGGGCCGATCAATCCCAAAACACAAAAGATGGAACTGGGCGACACAAGTTGGAGACCCGCCTGGAGCTGACCAATATTTCGACCATTCTGAAGGTGGCTGGCAGCAGCATGGAGAACGTGGTCGAGGTTTCCGTGTACCTTGCCGATGTGAATGATTTTGCGCCGATGAACGAGGTCTAAACGGAGTTCTTCAAAGACAACTATCCAGCGCGCACCACCGCTAGGGCAATCGTCTCAATTGGCGAAAAATCGCGATTACGCTCATTGACCCGATGGCGAGCGAAATTGCCATTTTTCGCCAAATGTCCCGATTTTGGGTAACAAGGTGACTTAACCCGCAGAGATTCCAGAAAAAGATCCGAACACTCAGGCTGAGGGTGAGTTCGCCCACTATGGGATCGGAACGTTCCTTAAACTCATCCAACAGGCGGTCGAACAACTGCGGAACACTTAAACTCTCTGGGTCTATTGTCGATAAGCCGACAAAGATTCCAGCTACCGCAACCGTGTAACTCGACTTCACTTACGTTGACCTGTTCGGTCAGCTCATTGTAGGCCTTTAGGGTGATTGATTCGACGGCACTTAGCCTGTAGGCTTCATGCTCATAACCCAAAGGTCGGTGGTTCAAATCCACCCCCCGCAACCAACCTCATACTATTGAACTAAAAGGGTCAGCGCGTTCGGCAGGGAACGAACCTGCGGCAGTATCCTGTTTGCAATAGTGTCCTGGTTTCCCCCATGAGGCGCGATGCTGGGATAACTTCCTGTTTGCCGACCACACGTCCAGAATCGTCGCATCCGCCGCAAACGTGCTGCTTAGATTATAATTACGCGCACGCATGGCCCTTACCTCTGGCACCAAACTCGGTCCGTACGAAATTTTTTCCCCACTTGGCGCAGGCGGCATGGGCGAGGTCTATCGCTCCCGTGACCCGCGTCTCAAACGTGAAGTGGCGATCAAGGTGTTGCCGCAGGCATTTTCGCTTGACGCGGACCGGTTGCGCCGTTTTGAGCAAGAGGCCCTCGCCACTGCAGCCCTGAACCATCCTAATATTCTGGCGGTGTTCGATATTGGCACGATCGAGGGCTCGCCTTACGTGGTGTCGGAACTGCTTGAGGGAGAAACCCTGCGGGAGCGGCTACGCAGTGGATCGATTGCGGTGCGCAAGACGTTGGACTATGCCTTGCAGATCGCGCAGGGACTGGCCGCGGCTCACGAAAAAGGGATCGTTCATCGCGATCTCAAGCCGGAGAATATATTCGTCACGAAAGATGGCCGGGTCAAGATTCTGGATTTCGGGCTGGCCAAACTGACTCAGGCCGAGCCCAGCACTGACACGTCATTGCCGACCGCGACCCACGGCACCGAGGCAGGGGTGGTCATGGGAACGGCGGGCTACATGTCGCCTGAGCAAGTGCGCGGCATTGCTCTGGATCCACGCTCTGACATTTTCAGCTTTGGGGCGATTCTCTACGAGATGCTTTCCGGCAAACGGGCCTTTCACGGCGACACGGCCGCGGATACGATGAGCGCGATCCTGAAGGAAGATCCTCCGGATTTGAACGAAACCAATCGCAACGTTTCTCCGGCGCTTGAGCGCGTAGTGCAACACTGCCTCGAGAAGAATCCCGAGCAGCGCTTCCACTCGGCACGCGATGTGGCGTTTGATTTGGAAACCCTTTCCAACCAGTCGGGCACCGGTTCCCGTTTGCGGGCCGTGACCGACCAGCGGAG
>JBEKWX010000183.1:0-7451 GCA_049512675.1 Terriglobales bacterium
GTTGACCTGGTCATAGGTCAGATATCCCTTCTCTTTGCCTGTGTCGATCAGCTTTTTTATGTCGTCGTACTTGTCATCAAGTGCCAAGCTAGATTATCCTCAAGACGCCCGCTGGTTCCCACCCCATCAAGCCAAAACCGGGCTTGCTGGGGACCCCGGGTTCGCGGACGGCCAATCGTTCAGCGGTGGGGTCGTTACGGAGTTGTGCGCGAAGCGCCCAAACCTTAAAAGTATAGCACGCCGGGGTTGTCGTCAGCCGCCCTAACTCTTTTTCCGCTAGTTCTTTAGATGGCATTCGACCCGGTTTCGCTCCAAACTATAGGCAGGCGCCGGACCCCGTCAGGACGCCTGGTTGGCCGCCTCTCCTATTCCGGGGTCCATCAGCGACCGCTTGAGACGGACTTTTTCCTGCAAAAGCGCTTGTTTTTCCGCCATCGAGAGGCTCGGACGCTGCAACGCGAGTTGCACTCCCTCCAGCCGCCGGCGCAGATAAATCCTGCGCAAAGCCCGCACTGCGCCTTCCACGGTCTCGGGCGTCAGCTCTTCCTCCTCGTGCATCAGGATCGAGGCCAACAGCCGCCGGTCTTCTTCCGTCCTCGGCAGCGCCATCACGTCCGCCGTCTCGGCTCCGGCCTCCAGCAGGGCCTCCATCAACGACTGCGAGGCGAGCCCCTCATAGAGTTGCTCCGATTGCAACGCATACCGCGCCTGCCGCGCCGGATCGAATTCCTCTTCCGCCCCGTCGCGAGCCGAACTCCGCGTTCCGCCAGATTGCATCTCGGTCGCCGAAGCCAGCGCCCGGATGAGGACGCGTTCCGCTCCAGTGACTTGCGCCTCGCCCGTGGCCTTGACCTGCGTCGCCGAGCGAGTGGTGGCCGCATGCTTCAATTCCTGGCGCAGCACCGCGGAATCGATTCCCAGCTTCTGCGAAATCTCGAGCGCCAGTTCATCGCGCACGATGCGGCTCGGCACCCGCTGAATGTGCGGAAGAAGATGGTTGACGGCCTTGACCTTACTCTCCGAGTTCCGCGCCGGAAACTGCGCCCGCGTCCGATCGATCAGATAATCAAAATATTTCTGCGAGTGCTTGAGCGCCGCGCCGTAAGCGTCCTTGCCCTTGCGGCGAATGAAGAGATCGGGATCGAATCCAGTCTCCAGCGTGAGCACCCTGATGTTGAATTCTTCTTCGACCAGCAACCCGAGCGTGCGCTCGGTGGCGCGCGCCCCGGCCGTGTCGGGATCGAAGTTGACCACCACATTCTTCGAGAATCGCCCAAGCAATTTCGCCTGCAGCTCGGTAAACGCTGTGCCCGAGCTAGCAATCACATTGTGAAAGCCGGCGGCGTACACAGAGATGCAATCCATCTGCCCCTCGACCAGGATGGAGTAGTCGAGCTTGCGAATCGCTTCTTTGGCGTTGTCCAGATTGAACAGCACCCGCGACTTCGAATAAATCGGAGTCTCTGGAGAATTCAGATACTTCGGCCCAGCCTTTTCATCCGTAGAAAGCGTGCGTCCGGTGAAGGCAATGACCTTGCCCTGGTCGTTGCAGATCGGAAACATCACGCGGTTGCGGAACTTGGAGTAGATCGCGGGAGAGCTCTCAGCTCTCAGCTCTCGGCTCTCAGCAACCGCCTCACGAGGATCATTCGGCTCCCCTTTGTTGTCATCCTGGCCCTGAGCTTGCCGAAGGGGAAGGACCTGCTTTTCCTGAGTGCTGACGGCTGACGGCTGACGGCCGCCTTCCTTCCACGAAAACAGTCCACTCTCCCGCAACAACTCTTCGTCGAATTCGCGCCGCAGCGCGTCGCGCAGCAGGAAGCCGGAATCGGGCGCATACCCGATGCGAAAGCGCGCGATGGTTTCGTCATCGAGCCCGCGGCCTTTAAGGTATTCGCGGGCATTCGCGCCTTCGGGACGCCGCAGACATTCCTGGAAAAACGCGACCGCGCGCACATGCACATCCAGCAGCGCCATGCGAACCTGAGCGTCGCGCGCCTCCGCCGGACTGGAAAAGCTGATCTTCGGAAGAGGCACGCCCAGCTTCTGTGCAATCAGGCGAACCGCTTCCGGGAAGGTGATGTTCTCGACCTTCTGGATGAAGGTAAAGACGTCTCCCGACTCTCCGCAACCAAAGCAGTGAAAAAACTGGCGCGTGGCATGTACCGAAAACGAAGGCGTCTTCTCGGCATGAAACGGACACAGCCCGGAGAAGTTCTGCGCCCCAGCCTTCTTCAGCTTGACGTAGTCGCCAACAATGCGGACGATATCCGCCTGCTGCTTAAGGGTCTCTTTGAAGTTGTCGGAAGAAGTCGTAGTCATTGGGGGGCGCACACGGGTCCCGTAGTGATTATGAGGGTCGACGGGGCTGAGGGGAATAGAGCAAGGGCGTTCACGATACGGAAAAGCTGTGGATATCAGCTCATTGACGTTGACAGGTGAGGAAAAGGGGATGATGACAGCCAAAAGAAGGGCCTGAGAGTCGTAGTACGGCGTTCCGCAAGTTCGTGGCATAAATCCACGCTGTCATCCTGAGCGAAGCGAAGGACCTATGTAAATGACCGCGCAAATGCATCGGTCTTTCGCTTCGCTCAAGATGACAGATCATAAGCTATGTCGCCAATTTACGGGACACGACACTAGCAACTGGACGACCGTCGCCCCCTACGGCCCGCTCCGGCCCGGCTTCGAACCGTGCCGTAAACGAGTAGAATGATATATATCCGATAGTTCCCTAAGGAATGCTTCTCCGCGCTCTAAAGGTCGTTCTGGGCTCCGCCGTGTTGCTGAGCCAGCTGTTGTTGAGCCAGCTGTCGCTCGCTCAACCGGCGCCCGCCGCGCGCAGTCTCCCCGCAGGGCTCGAGTTTCCTGTGATCATGCAGCAAAACGTGGCTGCCGGCAAAACCCCGGTCGGAACCAAGGTCCAGGCCAAACTTGTTGTCGCCACAATGGTCAGTGGCGTAGTAATTCCGCAGGGGGCCATCTTGTCCGGAGAAGTTACCGACTCCACGGCGAAGTCCGCAACTGACCCATCCCGCCTCGCCATTCGCATGGACGCCGCGCAGTGGGCAAATGGATCAGCCCCCCTCAAAGTTTACTTGACGGCCTGGTATTACCCCGCGGCAACGTCGGCGGCGGATCAGGATCTAGCGTCTGGCCTGCCGGACGCTGGAAACAACCCGAGACCTCGCATGGGTGGCGCTTACCCCGGCCAGAGGAACCCGACTTCACCGCCATTTTCGGGCTCTGACACAGGCTCCTCGCCGGCGCCAGACATTTCCAAACACCGCATCTTGATGAAAAATGTAGAATCCACCCGCAATAACGAAGGAGCCGTCACCCTGACCTCCAAGCGTTTCAATATCAAGCTCGACAAGCAGACCACCTATGTCCTCGCCACGAGCGACCTGGCCCGTGGCCCAGGTTAGCGTCCATTCCTTGCTCACCAGGCTGCCCTGCGTCCCTTCCTTTTCAATGACTTAACCCCATAGAATCCTCCAATTCCCCGCTTAACCCCGATTTTCTCCACTTCATTGCCTTCTGCGTGCCTAAATGTCACGGATTCAATAGCATCAACCTGACCAACTCCACGCATTGGAACTTCCAGGTTTCTTCGTGGACAAGTCTATTCACCTGGGTTCCCGTACGCGGGACGTACGCGGGGAATTACGCGGAAGTTACGCGGAGCCAGGGGGACAGTTCTAACTCCCGAGTTGAAGAAAGCGAGAGCAGAATGCACAAGCCGATCAAATATGTCGAGAAGGCCGTGACCATTGCCGCCACAGGCGTATGGGCAGTTTTTGAGCGCCTGAACCGCGCTGCTCCGAATACGTCGCCGATTCCGAAGTGGTCCGATAAACCCCTGCTCAAATCCTGGGAAAAGTCCAAGCCGCCGCTCGGCTGGCCGCGCACGACCGATTCGCTTTGTCCAAGGTGCGTGCCTGAAATCCGGCAACAGATTCTCGACGGCCATCTGCCGGTCGATGTGTTGATGAACGAAAAAGTGGGCGAGGTCAAGGCCCAGATCATCGAGCGCGACGGCAAAATTTGGATGGTCAAGGACTGCCCCAAGCACGGCCACTTCGAAGACTTGATGTCGATCGACACGGAATTCACGCGCCACCTCGAAGAAGTTTTCCCCGGCCGCGACATCCGCGCCCACAGCGACGAACATCTGCACCATCATGGCTCTTCGACCGTGAAATACGGACGCGGCGCCGTGCTCACCGTCGATCTCACCAACCGCTGCAACATGATGTGCGATCCCTGCTTCATGGACGCGAACCAGGTTGGCTTCGTCCACGAACTCACCTGGGAAGAAATCAAGACCGTTCTCGACAACGCCATCACCGTAAAGCCAAAGCGGCAGATGTCGGTGCAATTCTCCGGTGGCGAGCCGACGCTCTCGCCGTACTTCCTCGACGCCGTTCGTTACGCCCGCAAAGTCGGATACAACAGCGTGCAGGCCGCAACCAACGGAATTGAATTCGCCAAGAGTTATGAATTCTGCGAACAAGCGGTTGAAGCCGGCGTGCGTTACGCCTACCTGCAATTCGACGGAATCGGCAACGCCGCCAACGATCATCGCGCCGTAGGCAACCTGTTCGACGTAAAGCTGAAAGCCATCGACAACCTGCATCGCGCCGGCTGCGAAATCGTTCCCGTCATCACCCTCATCAACGGCATCAACAACGAGCAGGTAGGAAGAATCATCCAGTTCGCCCTCGACAATCCAAAGAAGATCGGCTTCCTAAGCTTCCAACCAGTAAGCTTCACCGGCCGCGACGAAGCCATCACCGACGAACGCCGGCAAGCGCAGCGTTACACGCTGGCCCACCTGGCCCACGACGTCAAAAATCAAACCGGCTTCGGCGAGCCTACTCGCGACTGGTTCCCCATCAGCTTTATGAGCACGTTCAGCGACTGGGCCGATGTTCTGCACGCCCAGGATTCCAACAACGACTGGGGCCAGCTCTCCTGCGGATGCCATCCCAATTGCGGCACGGGCATGGCGATGATGATCGACAAGGAAACCAAGGAAGCGGTCCCGGTTACTGCCTTCCTGAAGGGCGATCAGTTAGCTAAAGATATTGCCAGGGTCAACGATGCGGCTCGCAGTAAATTCTGGACCGCGTTTGGAATGGCGCTGTGCCTGATGAAGAACTACGATTCGTTCCAGTCGCCCACGCACTTCAGATTGACGGACCTGCTCAAGAAGTTCGACAAGAACTTCAACGCCACGGGCAGAAACTACGGCAAGGTCGGTCCCGACCGCACCATTGACGACGTGATGAAGCGCCGTCAGGACCGGTGGAACTTCCTGTTCATCGCCGGGATGTGGTTCCAGGATCTGTTCAACTACGACTTCCGGCGCACCGAGCAGTGCATCATTCCTTATGCTACGCAGGAAGGCGAGATCAGCTTCTGCGCCTACAACACGGGCGTGGGCTGGCGCAACATCATCGAGAAGATGCACATGACCTCTACCCTCACCAAGTGGTACGAAGAGCACGGACGCCACGAGATCTTCGCGGGCGGCAAGAAAGTCAAGATGGAGGACGAGAAGCACGCGCTCTATCTGCGGGAAGAGATCGTGACTCACGAAGTGCAGCACGATCTCGACAAGCTGGGCATTGCGAAAACGGCGCGCGAAGAAAAAGCGCGGGCGCGCGACAAGAAGGCCGAGAACAACAAGATCAAAAACGATGCGGCCTACGACGCACGCATGGCGCAGCTCTATCGGGAAGTTGTGCTGAAAGAGAAGCCGGCCAAATCGAATGAAGCGGGATTCATTCCGCTGGGCGCGATTGCTTCGGCGATCGCTCCAACAAATGGCAACGGCGGCGCGAAGAAAAAAGAGCATGAAGAAGTCGGCGAGCCAGTCGCGGGAGACTAGAATCCGGCTCTTAGGAGCCCGTGGTGAAAGTGAGAATTCACCGTTCAACTCCCAATTTACCGGTCCTTGTCATCATTTACCGGTCCTTGTCATCCCGAGCTTCGCTCGGGATGACAATTCATAAAAAGTTTCTTGTTCCGCTGCGGGCCCGGCTTTCGCCGCAGGCTTTTAGCTGTTGCCTCTTAGCTCTTTTGCTCAAGAAATAGAAAAGGCTGCTCGAAAAGAGCGGCCTTTTGTTTTGAGAGTGACGAAATATCGAAAGAAGAACAGGTCCAGCGCAGGACGCTGGAGTCCTGCGCCTACTGCATATCTCCGCCCATGGGCACGTAACGGAACTTCTTGCCGTCGAAGAACAGGGCAGAGCTCTCGCCAATGTCGCCCGCTTCTTCAACGTATACCGCTTCGACCGTTTTCTTTCGCATCTTCATTTTCTTAACCGAAATCCTCCGATACGGTAAATTCACAATCACGTACTTCGCCTTCGGAGTTGCCGACCGCCAGCCGTCGTGCCCAGTGCCGTAGATGATAAGCACAACCAGACCGCGGCGCGCCGGATCGCCCTCGCTGAACGTGGTGGTCATCCTGGGATCGCCATAGCCAAAAAACTCGTTGTAGGGATCCATCACCGTGTAATTGTGCTCGGCTTGATCGAGCATCGGATTCTTGCAGCGGGCGGCAATGGCCACATCTTCCACACCGTCGCCGTCCAGATCGCCGAACGCGGCTCCAACCTCCGGCACCAGGGTGAACTGGTTGCCAAACTGCTGTTGCACGAAATCGTTGTCGATCTTGAGAGCCGCCGCCTGCCCCTGCCCGAAAGCTGGAAGCAAGATCGCGACACTGAACGCCAGGAGTAAAGATAGTTTTCGCATGGGCCTACTCTAGTCCCGCGCCGTCACCAGGGGCAGGTAACGAAAGTCACCTGCGGAGTTGCCCATACGGTGGAGCAACGGGCGCCTCGCCCGTCCCGTTGTATTACAAATCACAACTCACAAATTCCCCCCGAAGTGTTCCCATCCTCCGGCCCGGAGCCTCTGCGCTCGACCATCCGCCCCGATCAAGCGCATCCCTGCGGATCGCGTAGTCCGGCCGATCCGCGTCACTCGAACCCCCG
Source organism: Terriglobales bacterium (assembly GCA_049512675.1). Classification (GTDB taxonomy): domain Bacteria; phylum Acidobacteriota; class Terriglobia; order Terriglobales; family Acidobacteriaceae; genus Acidiflorens. The sequence goes on from JBEKWX010000183.1 coordinate 7,011, forward strand.
CCACCTGCGCGGGAACGGCCGCGGCGGAGGTAAAGAGCAGTTCGTGGTCGTCGCCGCCGTGCAAGGCAAACTCGAGCGCGACCGGTTTTTTCTCCACTCCAACCCCCGCCCGCGGAATCGCCTCCGCCTCGATCTCCGCGCCCACATGGCTTTCCTGGCAGATATGTTCGAGGTCGGTGGAAAGCCCGTCACTCAAATCAATCATGGCCGAAGCCATTCCGCGCTGGCGCAGCCGCTGGCCCACGGCAACCCGCGCTCGCGGAAGATAGTGCCTTGAAAAGTCGCGGAAATACCCAGCGCCCACGGGCTTTGATTTCACCAGCCGCGCCAGCGCCGCCGCCGAGCCGCCCAGTTCCCCGGTCACATAAATCCGCTCGCCCGGCTTCGCCCCCGACCGCAGCACCGCTTTTCCCTTGGGCACCGAGCCCACCACCACGATGT
>JBEKWX010000184.1:0-7428 GCA_049512675.1 Terriglobales bacterium
GCGCCAGTCAATCCCTTCAGCAGAGAATCGGGCACCTGGCACTAAAGCTGTGCGAGATGGTCAGCTATCCTCTGAACCGTACCCCGGTACGCTAGAACCGAGCTGGCATAATTGGGTCCCAACGTTTTCGCCACTGGTGCAAATGCAAAGTTCATGACATCGACAAACCACATCGTCATGCGCAACATCTCCCGCAAATATGCGCCAACCGTCTTATCGCTCACGTTGCCCTGCGCACCAACGGTGAAGCGGTTACCTTCCCCAAGCATTCTGTTCCATACAGTTTTCCGATTGACGTGGGTAAAGTCGCTGTATAGGCGGTAAAGGTCACGCAGGTGACCCTTGGGCTCCGGCATAGCTGCGGCATCGAGCGCTTCCCGAATGTCGCAGTTCCGTATCTCCTTACCTGATTCCCACACTCGAACTTCGTCTGGGAAATTTAAGAAATAGGTCATAAGCGAGACGGTCTCGTAGGCACGTCTCAGCAAAACCATTGCCTGGTTCTCATAACCCCGGAGTAGCGCGCCCTCAGCCATACGGAGGGAGTCCAGAGTGTCGCAGGCGAGGTCCCGCTGGACCCTGTCTCTGGCGTCGGCAGGCGCGAATTCGCCGAGTTCGAATAGAAGATGAAGGCAGACGTCATATCCATCTCGCAGCACAACGAATTCCGGCTCAAAGCGAAGATACCTCTGACCCGACGAGCGGCACTCCATTGCGACAACGGTCTGCATCGGTTCAACAGCCACCTTGTCGGAAGCACCGTTCTTACCCATCTGCTGTCACCATGATTTTAGGGCGGGTGCGCCGCTTCTCGCGCTTTTCGAGAAGTGGCCCGCCGAACAGCCGACACTATTCAACCCGCTTTACTTGCGCTGCTCACGCCAAGTTCGGAGCGCCGACTCTTCGCCCAGTCTGCGCTCGATGATCTCCAGCGGGACGAGTTCGTCCTCGCCATTTTCGAGCCGCGCCTTAGCGGCGTCGTAGGCCTTCACGTCGGCTAGCATTTCCGCATCTTCCATCACTTTTGCAGTGTACCGTAGTGGGAACGACTTTGATCCGCCATCTCCCGCCGGACATGCAATCCGCTGTGCCCCCGTTTTTTTTCATCACATTTTTCTAGTACGCCCATCACAGACTCCCAACCGCAACCCTGCAAAGATCCTTCGAGAGTGCACATTCGACAAGTGTCCCCGCCTCCAGAGACGGTCTCACAAGCTGTCCCAGTCACTTTCGGCGATCTTTGAAAACTCGAGTCATTGAGGGGAGCCCACCCCCGCTTAAGTCCTTATCCCTGAAGACTTTCCATATAAGTCCCTTAATCCCAAGATCTTGCCGCTAACCCACTGATTCTAAAAGATCAAAAAAGACAGGAGGGGGAGGGGGTACCCACCCCTGAGAACTGAGAACCGGGAACCGAGAACTGATTCAGGAGCAATCATAATGTCCACTTATATCGTCCCCCAGTGTCAACACATCAAAACCAACAAATCGCAATGCGGATCGCCAGCCCTCCGCAACCAGCAGCTCTGTTACTATCACGACCGCCAGCGCCCCGTTCTCCAAAATCTTCCCGGCTCGGCCCCGTTCCCGCCCGCGCCGTTCTTCCTGCCCCTCCTCGAAGACGCCAACTCGATCCAGCGAGCGCTTGGTAAGGTCTGCGAACATCTGCTGCACCGCCGGCTCGACCCGAAAAAGGCTGGAGTCCTGCTCTACGCCCTGCAACAAGCGTCAACGAATCTGCGCCGCCGCAATAAAAGTCAGAGAAAAGCGCCCTGTCACCGCCCGCCCGCTGAAGCTTGTGTGGTCGCTCCGCTCAACAACTGCGAACCTCCTCGCCATAGTAAAGTAGTACTAAGCCCCAAACGGCAACCCTGAGGAGTTTTTCGTCTGAACCCAAGCATTCGCAACATCGCCATCATCGCCCACGTGGATCACGGCAAGACCACGCTGGTAGACGCCATGCTCCGCCAAAGCGGCACGTTCCGCGATAACGAGACCGTAGCCGAGCGCGTCATGGACTCGAACGATCTGGAACGCGAGCGTGGCATCACCATCCTCGCCAAGAACACGGCCGTGTTCTATCAGGGAGTAAAAATCAATATCGTGGACACGCCCGGCCACTCCGATTTTGGCGGCGAAGTGGAGCGCGCCCTCAAGATGGTCGACGGCGTCATGCTGCTCGTCGACGCGAGCGAAGGCCCGCTGCCGCAGACCCGTTACGTGCTAAGCAAAGCGCTCGAAGCCCATCTCCAGCCGATTCTGGTCATTAATAAGATCGACCGCCCCGACGCCCGTCCGCAGGAAGTTCTCAACGAGGTTTACGACCTCTTCATCGATCTCGCCGCCAAGGAAGACCAGCTCGACTTCCCCGTCCTCTATACGAACGCCAAGGCAGGTACCGCTGCCGTTCATCAGGGAGCGGCGGGCGAAAATCTGCGTCCGCTGTTTGACACCATCATCGACACCATTCCCGCGCCCCAGGGAGACGCGAACGGCCCCCTGCAAATCCTGGTAGCGAATCTCGATTACAGTGACTATCTCGGCCGCCTCGCCATTGCCCGCGTTTTTTCCGGAACCATGAAAACTGGAGAAGACGTTGCGATCGCCAAGCGCGATGGCTCGTTTCATAAAACAAAAATCACCAAGCTCTTCAGCTTCTCCGGCCTGAAACGCACCGACATTACAGAAACGTCGCTGGGCGACATCATTGCCGTAGCTGGAGTCGAAGGCATTACGATTGGCGAGACCATTACCAGCGCTGAGAATCCAGCGCCGCTCCCGCCCATCGTCATCGACGAGCCCACGATTGCGATGCTCTTCACCATCAACACGTCTCCGTTTTGCGGACGCGAAGGCAATTACGTCACCTCGCGCAACCTGCGCGAGCGCCTGGAAAAAGAGTTACTCACCAACGTCTCGCTGCGCATGGAAGAGACTGGCAGCACCGATTCGTTCAAGGTTCTGGGCCGCGGCGAGTTACAGCTTTCCATCCTCATCGAGATGATGCGCCGCGAAGGTTACGAACTGATGGTCGGCAAGCCGGAGATCGTCACCAAGCACGACAAAGATACTGGCAAACTGATGGAGCCGGTCGAGCACCTTACCGTAGATATCCCCGAGGAATTCGTCGGCGTGGTCATGGAGCATGTCGGTTCGCGCAAAGGCGAAGTCGCCAACATGCACAATCACGGCTATGGCCGCGTGCGCGTCGAATTCCGAGTGCCCAGCCGCGGACTGATAGGACTGCGAAGCACGCTGCTCACCGACACGCGCGGCACCATCGTCATGAACGCGCTCTTTGACGGATACATAGAGTGGCAGGGAGAAATCCCGCATCGCCCAACGGGAGCGCTGATCGCCGATCGGCCCGGGCTGACGACCTCCTACGCTCTCTACAATCTGCAGGAGCGAGGCACGCTTTTCGCCGGTCCCGGCGTGGACGTTTACGAAGGCATGATAATAGGCGAGAATGCGAAAGACACGGATCTCGACGTCAACATTGTGCGCGAGAAGAAGCTGACTAACATGCGCGCTTCTACTTCCGACGAGGCGATCCGCCTGGTTCCGTACCGCAATCTCAATCTCGAGCAAGCCATCGAATTCATCGCCGACGATGAGTTCGTCGAAGTTACGCCGAAATCCCTGCGCCTGCGCAAGAAGATTCTGCCATCGAACAAGCGAAAGAAAGGTTCGCTGGCCGCGGTAGAAAGTTGATCGCTCTGCTCGTGTGGAGACGGGGCTTTGCCCCGCCCAGCCGAGCGCCTCGGCAGTTGCCTGCGGTCACAGCAACTCTGGATTCGAATTTTTCTGCCGGAGGTTAGGGGCTTGGGACTACGGCCTCCACTTCATTGGAGTACGCGCTCTCCGCTCCGCTCTCATTCACTGCCGTGGCCACATAGTAGTAAGTCTGCCCCGCGGTGACCGAGGTGTCGCTATAGGCAGGAGTCGCATCCAACCCCGAATTGATCGCGGTGAAGGGTCCTCCAGAGGCGTTGCCACGGTAGACGTTGTAGCCGGCAATCCCGGAGTTAGTATCTGTCCAGGAAAGAGAAACGCTGTGCTGTGCCGGCGCGACGCCTACTCCACTCAAACTCTGGGTAGCAGTATTCGACGCATTGCTGGCGACGGTGAGGACACCGCTGGCGCTGCCGGAAGACTGCGGTGAGAACGTCATGGTGACGGGCACGCTTTGTCCGGCTGCAATCGTTACCGGCAGGGAAATCCCGGTTAGCGAGAACTCTGCGCTACTCAGGCTTGCAGACGAAACGGTTACGCTCGCGCCGGCAGCGCTAAGGCTGCTCGACTGGCTAACGCTGGTCCCCACCGTCGCATTGCCAAAACTCAACGTCGTAGGAGCGATAGTAAGCGTACCCGTAGCCGTGCCTGTGCCAGAGAGCGAGACGCTCAAAGTTGAGTTAGAAGCGTTCGACACCACCGTGATGCCGCCGCTTACACTGGCTGCCGACTGCGGCGCAAACACCGTGCTGAAGGTCACACTTGCACCAGGATTGAGTGCAAGCGGAACGGTCAGTCCACTGATGCTAAATCCAGTCCCTGTAGCTGTGGCCTGCGAGATCGTCACGCTAGACCCACCCGTGTTCGTGATCGAGTCCGTCAAAGTCACGCTACTCCCCATCTGGGCGCTGCCAAAGGCCAGGCTCGCGGGATTGGCGGTAAGCGTACCCGCCGCTGCCGGGGCCGGGTTGATGGTTAGCGTAAGGCTCGCGCTTCCGGTACCGCCGCTGTTGGTCGCTCTCAGCGTCACCGTCGATGTTGCCGCCGTCGTCGGCGTCCCAGAAATCAATCCGGACGTGCTGTTGACTGATAATCCTGCAGGCAATCCCGTCGCCCCGTAACTGGTGGGCGTGTTGCTGGCCGTGATCTGATAGGAAAACGCACTCCCCACCGTCCCGCTCGCTGTCGTCGCGCTCGTGATGACGGGCGCGGGAATGGGAGCAGCGGCAATGTTCAACGTAAGGCTCGCGCTTCCGGCACCACCGCTGTTGCTCGCGCTCAGCGTCACGGTCGATGTTCCCGCCGCCGTCGGCGTCCCAGAAATCAATCCTGTCGTGCTGCTCACCGATAAGCCCGCCGGCAATCCCGTCGCCCCATAACTGGTGGGCGTTTTGCTGGCCGTGATCTGATAGGAGAACGCACTCCCCACCGTCCCGCTCGCTGTCGTCGCGCTCGTGATGACGGGCGCGGGAATGGGAGCAGCGGCAATGTTCAACGTAAGGCTCGCGCTTCCGGTACCACCGCTGTTGCTCGCGCTCAGCGTCACGGTCGATGTTCCCGCCGCCGTCGGCGTCCCCGAGATCAACCCTGTCCCGCTGTTCACCGATAAGCCCGCAGGCAATCCTGTCGCCCCATAACTGGTGGGCGTGTTGCTGGCCGTGATCTGATAGGAGAACGCACTTCCCACCGTGCCGCTCGCCGTAGTCGCGCTCATGATCGCCGGCGCCGCTGGCTTGATGGTCAGCGTTAAGGTGGCGTTCGCGGTCCCTCCGCTGTTGCTCGCGCTCAGCGTCACCGTCGATGTTGCTGCTGTCGGTGGCGTCCCTGAGATCAACCCGTTCCCGCTGTTGACCGACAATCCTGCCGGCAAACCAGTCGCTCCATAACTGGTCGGCGTGTTCGTCGCCGTGACCTGATAGGAGAATGCGGTCCCTGCCGTCCCGCTCGCCGTCGTCGCACTAGTGATCACCGGCGCCTGCGCCGGAGCCGTGCCTGTGCCCGAGAGCGAGACGTTCAAAGTTGAGTTAGAGGCGTTGGATACCACCGTGATGCCGCCGCTTGCGCCGGCCGCCGACTGCGGCGCGAACACCGCGCTGAAGGGCACACTTGCACCGGGATTGAGTACCAACGGTACACTCAGCCCACTGATGCTGAATCCTGTTCCTGTAGCTGTCGCCTGCGAGATCGTCACGCTGGACGAACCCGTGTTCGTGATCGAGTCCGCCAAAGTCACGCTGCTCCCGACCTGGGCGCTGCCAAAGGCCAGACTAGCAGGATTGGCGCTAAGCTGGCCCGGAGCCGTTTGTGCTTTGGCAGTTGTGCCCGTTCCGGTGAGAGGTATGGCCAGCTCGGGACCAGAAACAAGCAGGCTGCCTCCGACCGTGCCGGCTGATTGTGGGGCGAAGGCGACGTTCAACCCAACGCTTCGCCCTACACCTAGAGTCAGAGGAAACGTGGGCCCGCTCAAAGAGAATCCGCTGCCCGATGTCTGGATTGCCGAGATGGTTACCGGCCAGGAACGAGCGTTCGTAAGCACGACAGGCAATGTGGATGTAGCTCCCATCGTCACTTGGCCAAACGAAACAATTGAGGGGCTGGCGGTCACAGCCTCGGAGTTCCTGCCTGTACCCTCAGCGTTAAGATCAAGGGTCGACACATTGCTGAAGAATTTGATCGTGCCTCCCGTCCATCCGATCGTTGCGGGAGCAAAGGTTACACCCACATCGACACTCTGCCCCGCCGACAAGACCAGCGGCAGGCTCAAAGAGGACGTGGTGAATGCGGAGTTGCCCACCGCGATTCCGGAGACCGTCACACTGGTCTGTCCAGTATTCGTCACCGTGACAAGCAGGGTTTCGCTCTGACCTGCAACGACCCCCCCAAATCGAAGGTCCGGAGGTGTGCACGCAAGTTGAGAGGTAGTTGCGCTGGCGCCAACCGACACCATTCCAAGGAGCAGGATCGCTAACCCGATTGTTAGAAAGTAAACTGTGCGGACTAAGAGAGATTGGATGATGGACCGGGGGAGTTGCATGTCATCCAGTTTGAAAGCGTTGCGGCTAGCGGAAAAGATTCCGGTAGTACATCCAACCCCCTGGCCCATTGGGCAACACACTCATGTGATCACTAATTTACTCAAGTCTGAATAGCTCTGAATAGCGCGCGTAATGAGTTGTAATTCCGAGTACTTAGGAGCAAAAGATCCTTCCTGCTTGCCTTTTCCTCGCGCACCAACGATAAATACAGGCAAGTATGATGAGTCGTTGGCGTGTACTTCCTATTATTGTGCTGGCGGCATTACTGGCCGGCCGCACGCGGGGAGTTGACGAGGTTCTTCCTGCAGTCACGGGCCACGCGGGGACGACCCACCACCCGTTCCGCCCGCCGTTTGCCCAGTTCCACCGCACCCGCTAAACTGAATATCCCGGGGTACCCATATGCTGGTCGTCATGCAAGCGCAGGCCACCGAAGAGCAGGTCCGCGCCGTTTGCCAGAAAATCGAAGCGCTTGGATACCGCGCCCACTCCATGCCGGGCGCGCAGCGCACTGCCATCGGCATCACCGGCAACAAGGGCGAAGTCGAATCCGGCACGCTGGAAGAAATGGCCGGAGTGCAGGAAGTCATCCGCGTCACCAAGCCCTACAAACTGGTCAGCCGCGACACCAAGCCCGACAACACCGTCATCAAGTTTC
>JBEKWX010000185.1:0-7428 GCA_049512675.1 Terriglobales bacterium
TCGATCGCGCCCGTCACCTCGGCCTCGGTGGCCTGGTCGAGGGCGGAGGTGGCCTCATCGAATACCAGCAGGTCGGGATCGTGATAGAGGGCGCGGGCGATCCCGACGCGTTGCCGTTCGCCACCGGAGAAGCGAACGCCGCGTTCACCGACCACGGTGTCGAGGCCAGCCGGCAGCGTGGCGACTAACTGCTCGAGTTGCACCATCCGGACCACGGCTCGTACGCGCTCCAAGCTGATCTCGGCGTCGGCGAAGCCGAACGCAATGTTGCGGGTGAGGCTGTCGTCGAGCAGAAAGATTGACTGGGGCACGTAGCCGACCCGACGCTTCCAGGCGAACCGCTGATCGGACAGGTCCCGGCCGTCGATCAGGATGCGCCCCGACGAAGGACGCAGCAGTCCGACCAGCAGGTCGGCGAGCGTGCTCTTGCCCGCGCCAGTGAGTCCGACGACCCCGATTGATTCGCCGCGGCGAATCGTAAGCGAGATCTCATGCAGCACCGGTTGCTCGGCCCCGGCGTAGGTAAACGACACGCGCTCGAATTCGATTGCGGTGTGGAGCATGACGGCATGACCGTCATCGCCACCGGCGTTACCTCGCTCGAGGGCGGCGATGAGCAGATAGTCGTCGTGGAGACTGTTGGCCGCGGGCGCGGCGGTGCGGATCTGATTGACCCGCCACGCGATCCGGTTGACGGACGGAACGATCCGGAACGTGGCATAGGAGAACAGCGCCAGCAGCGGCAGCCCTTCGCTGCGGACCGCGCCCTTCGCGCTCAGCAGCGCGATCACGACCAACGCCCCGCCCACGAACAGGGTCTCGGTGAACAGCGGCACGCTGGCCGCCATGGTGCTGGCGAGGTATCCGAGTTTCAGGATGGCGCGCAGTTTCTGCTCGAGCGCGCCGACGAAAAACTCTTCGCGACCGAGCACCTTGATCTCCTTGACTCCTCCGAAGGCTTGCTGGAGATCGCGGAGAATGGCCCGTGACAGCCGGTTCTGCTCGCGTCCATAGCGATGCGCCATCGCGCGCGTGAGTCGCAGCAGCAAGGCGAGTCCGCCGCCCAGAAGGCATCCGGCGATCAGGGTGATCTTCGGCGCGGTGTACACCAGCACCGCGGCGATGCTCGCGGCGGTCAGAATTTCCGACACCACGGCGACCGCCGGCGACATTCCTTCCTCGCAGACCCGGTCCACCGCAGCGTCGACGTTCCAGATCAGATCGGCGGAGTTGCGGCGCAGATAGAACGGGTAGGGCATCGCGAGATAGCCCCTCATCATCGTACTTTTGAGCGCCACCAGCGATTCACCCTCGACCTTGTGGCTGAAGTATTCCATGCCGAGGGCAAACAGGTTCTTGACCAGATAAAAGAGCGCGACCAGTCCGGTCAGCGCGACGACCTGGGCCTGAGCGCTGCGCCAGGGCAGCATCGCCGCGACCCTTGAAACCACCGGCAGGCGCGCTATCGCGGGCGGATCGCTGATGATCTTGATCAGCGCGAACACCGCCCCGGCCGCCACGGCCTCGAGCGTGCCGCGCAGGAACGCGATCGGCGCGAGTATCGCCCAGCGCCATCGGATCGCGCCGGGGAGCATCGCGAAGGAGCTGCCCAAGGCTCGGATGGCGGGGAACCGGGAGTTCCGCCCGTCTGATGGGCCGCTACTCAAGTCCGATACTCCGGGGAGTTGCTGATTGTTTCCTCGACGATCTGTTCGAGTTTCGCGCCGAAGGCCGCTTTCGAGAACTTCCCGGCTACGTGCTCCCGGCCGGCCCGGCCCATCCGCTCGGCTCTGGCCGGGTCGCTCGCCAACAGCGCGAGGGCGGCGGCAAAGGCCTCCGCTTGGGGCGGGCAAAGGCCACATTTGGTAGAAGATAATCCAGAGCGAGCAGAAAGAGAATGCCTGCGCGGGACCACACGGCGATCTGGCGCTGGGTTTAACGTTACGGTCCCAAACTGGAACAGCGATTGCGCCGTCATCTCAAGCCGACGAACAAATCCTGGCGGGTCGATGAGACGTAAATTCGCGTGAAGGCGTGGCGCTTGAGGGTGTGCCTGCGGGGTCGGTCGCGGTTGGCGTGCCCGCCCGGATTATTCCGCGCAGCGCGGCCCGGAGCGCACAGTCGAACGGGTGAAGCGACGTGGCGCGCGCGCAGGCCGCAGCCGCGCCGGCGCCTGCAACCGGGGGCGCGACCGCGCCCGATGCGCACAGGTCTGGAGAGCAGCCGGCAGAATTTGCGAGCGGCACTGGTAACTCGCGCTTCGTGCTGATGATCGTACGGCAACTGCCTGACCGTCGAAAGCCGGATAGGACGTCCCGAGCGTAATTGCCGACCTTATAACCGCGGACCCGCGCAGGTATTCTCTTACTGCTGCAACTGCGCCCCATTCGACCCCTGTCGCTGCTCATAATGCCGTGTGCGCGGCGGTCGCCTCTCGCCCGATCGTAGAGATTCGACCGCCCCCCCAACCCCTAACCTGCGGCTACACGCGTGCGAGAGCACCGCGCTAGCGGCTCGGGCGATCGTAGAGATTCCACGGGCCCGACCCCTGTGAAGCGAAGGTGTCTTATGTTGGGATCTAATTTTCGGTAACGACAGGGAGTGAGATGGCTTCCGCCCGCTATTCGGTTTTGAGGCGCGATTCCGAGCGCGATTGCAAGATTCGGTTATCTCGGTTATCAATGGGTTGAAAAAGGCTCTAATCTAAGCTGCGCAGATGTTTCCGCCGCCGTCAAACTGCTATCGATTGGGGAAAAAGATCGCTGCCGAGAGTGGTTGAATCGCCGAAGTTGTAGCTATCGGAGCGACGTTGTTGTTCGTTTCCTCCCACTGCCGCCGAGGAGAACTCCAGGATCGAGCCTTGGTTCTCGGTGCAGGTGCAAAACATTTGCACAGTTTGGACGCGGAGCATTTCGGCCACGTACTTGGCACTGTGTTGCAAGCAAATATTTGGTGATGGCTACGAGTTGCAACATTCGGGTTCGCGCGTGCGGAGCGATTGTCTACCCGATCCTGTTGCTTCTGCTGCTTGCCTCCTGCAATTCCCGCCCAACCTCCGACAGCGGCAACCTCTTACTCAATGGCAGGCTTGTTGCCGGCGCCGGCAGCAAACCAGATAGCTGGCGCACGACACCCGATCGGGAGTCCGGTGTCTTCGAATGGCGCCATGAGAAAGGGGAGCTACCAGAGTTACGAATAATAAAGACGAAGGACGGCGATGAAAGCTACTGGGTTCAGACCGTAAACCTCGGGGCCGGCTGGTACTACCTGACAGCAGAGGTCCTGACCGGTGCTCACGATCAGCAGACGCCCGCGGCGCTGAGGGTCGGTGAGGCCGGCGTATCCTGGGCTCTCCGCCTGAACGCGCCAACTTGGACACGGCTGGGTTTGTATTTCAAGGTTCGCCGCCCGCAGGACGCCGTGGAGATCGGATGTGGAGTCCCGGATTGGCCGGGCACCGGTATCGCGTCCTTCCGGGACGTCAGCCTGTTCAGGATTTACAGCGTGCCACCTTCGAGTGCCGACCAGTTCGATTTCGGCCTCGGCCGGCCCCACCCGCGCCCGGTATCGCGTCCTGACAGCAGGGTAGTAGTTGAGACTTCCAGTTCATTGTTGAAAGAGCTCGCTAATTTTCGTTCGGCAGTCGAGGGAGTTCTTTTACTGGCGCTGCTCACCGTTCTGGATTGGCTCTTCCTAAGTCGTCCCGGGCCGTCTGTGCCTGCATCGTGTGAAGGTCAAAGTCTGCGGTCGCGAGGAACTGACCGGAGCGCGCCGGGCACCTATGCGCAAGGGGCGGCACTGGTCGGACCTGATCTCTGGCGTAGTGCGGGAGTCGCGCTATTTTTTAGTCTCGTCTTCGTGCTGATCTGGCTCGTGACGAGACTGGAGTTCATTCCGGGTACCGGTTTTCTGGTTGTAGCTCCCGGGGCGGTTTCAGGTGATGAACCGCACTACCTGATCACGATCAACCGCCTGCTGTTCCATCATGATTTTCAGTTGCAGGACGAATATGAAAGCGTCGCCCGAGGAGCGCTGGACGCGGGCGTACGATTCCAGGGAGTCCAGCTCGGTCATCACACGGAGATCGTAAACAGGCGCACGGGCCACTACGCCTTCGGCATCGGCAATGGGGGAGAATGGCATCGCAATCCCGCCCCTGAGTTCGCACCCTCCCCCGATGTCTACGAAACCCCGGCGCATCCGGTGGCATTCCCGGCTCTAATGGCACTGGCGATAGCGCCGTTTCACCCGGCGATTACTGATGTGGAGACAGATGTGGGGTTCGTCCTGGCGCTGATCTCGTTTCTCGGACCCTTAACAACCTATTGCCTCGCCCGCCGCATCGGGATGGGGCGCGGGTCTGCAATCCTCGCAGCACTGCTGCTTGTCGCAGCCAGCCCATGGCTGGCCTATTCGCGTGCGTACTTCAGGGAATCGACTATCGGTGTTTCGTTGATCCTGGCCTTGTGGGCGCTTATGGAAGATCGCCCACTCCTGGCCGCGCTTGCCACGGCAGGCGTCGCGATTCTTAGACCGCCGCTCGGGCTTGTCGGAGCCTGCTTCATATTTGACCAGGTTCGAGAAGGACGCCGGCAGGATGCTATTAAAATGGCGCTGGTGCTGGGCTTGTTCGCCCTCGTGTTCCTAGCCTTCAACTATTGGCTGCATAAGACGGTTGCTCATTTAGGATTCGGGAGTTTCTTGAAAATTAACAAGCCTTACGACACATTTCTCGACCCGGCGCACGGGATCCTCACTTTCGCTCCGTGGACACTCTTTGGTTTCGGCGCGGTCGCCCGATCACTTGGCTCCTTTTCGCCGGATTCCAGACTCTTGCGCTATATCGCAGTCCCTGTGGCTCTCTACACAGTAGCTCTTACCGCTTGTGGGTTTGGCCCGGGATATTGTTACGGCCCGCGCTATTGGGTGCCCTTCCTGCCATGGCTGGCGATTGCAACGATGCTGGCGATGCGAACGGCCGGCCGTCCTGCCCGTGTTGCCTGCGCACTGCTGGTGTTATTCTCTGTTGCGATTGCCGTTCCGGGCGCCCTATGTTACCCACAGCTATTCGCGCGGTCGCCTCTAGCTGGATGGCGCAGGCTTTAGCCAGGGCCTGAGCCCGGGTGTCGGCGACACGTTGACGCTATGAGTGGCCGGCCGGCGCTTTCCATCGTCGTGATCGGACGCAACGAGGGCGAGCGCCTCCTGCGGTGCCCCAGTTCGGTTGCCAGGATGCGTCCGATAGGCGGGCCGATCGAGGCCGTCTACGTTGACTCGACTTCGACCGATGGCGGTGCCGCGCGTGCTGCGCAGTCTGGAGCAAAGGTAATCAGCGTCGCACCCGCGCGGGCTTCCCCGCGGCCGGACGAAACGCCGGATGGAAAGCCGGGGCCGCACCAATCGTCATGTTTCTTGATGGCGACACCGCGCTTGCGCCGGACTTCGCAGCAGATTCGCTTGCCGAGTTTGAGGATCCACAGATAGCTGTCGTATGGGGCCATCTGCGGGAAATCGATCCCCACGCGTCTATCTTCTGTCGTGTGCTCGATCTAGACTGAATCTGCCCGCCCGGCCGCTCGGATTTCTGCGGCGGCAATATGCTGGTGCGGCGCTCGGTACTGGAGAAAGTTTCCGGGTTCGATGAACTTCTGATCGCGGGCGAGGACTGGAGATGTGTTGGCGGATTCGCTCCCTGGGCTATACCATCCTGCACATCGATCGCGCGATGGTATGGCATGACCTTGCGATGACTCGATGCTCGCACTACTGGCAGCGCGTTGTGCGGACTGGTTGTGCTTTTGCAAAGGTATCGGCCCGCTTCCGTGGCACAGACTCACCGCTGTGGAGTCGCAAATCAGATCGCAACCTGGTTCACGGCGCAGGGATGATGGCGCTTATGTCAGGGGGCCCGGTTCTCTCAATCATTCTCCGTTCCCTGTTCCGCAGTCGAACATAGAGCGGAGCTTGCCAAGCGTCAGGCGGGTTGTTCTGGAGCGTCACGACTAGGTAGTCGCTGAACTGTTACAGTACCGGCAAAATGCGCGTTGCATTGATCAAAGTTGGGGCCTTGGGTGACGTACTCAGGACCACAGCGCTTCTACCGGGCTTTAGAAGACTTCACCCTTCCCTTGAGTTGACCTGGATCACGGCAAGAGAGGCGCTGCCCCTGGTCTCGAAGCATCCTGACGTTAGTGAGGCCGTAGACCCTAATGATTTATGCACGAATAGTTGGCGCCATCGTTACTACGACTGGGTTGTCTCGCTCGACGATGATCGCGAACTATGTCGCCTCGCAGCCGACCTACCCCATAACCGGCTGTCCGGAGGGTACGAGGACCAGAACGGCTGCTTGCGCTACACTACGGACCTTGAATACTGGTTCGGCATGGGGCGACTGCGTTCAGACCAAGACGGCGGTCTGCGACGCGCGAACCAACTCAAGCGCGAGAATTCGCTAACCTACGGCGAGATATTTTACGCCGGCCTTGCGCTACCCCCGCCTATCGAGCGGCCGAGCCTCTCCATACCGGCGCGTGAGGAGGGGTGGGCGCACCAATGGATACGCGGACGTGGGCTCTTCGGGAAACCAGTGGTCGCTCTTAACACCGGTGCCGGCTCGCGCTGGCGGTTCAAGAGTTGGGGAGAGAAACAGACCGCGCAACTGGCTCGCAGGCTCGCTGAGGAGTTGCACCTCGGGGTCATTGTTACAGGGGGGCCGGCTAAGGCCTCACGTAACACACGCATCGTTAGTACTGCGAGCAGCCCGGACGTTGTGGCCGCGCCGACGGAACTGAGTCTCTTATCCTTCGCGTCGCTGATTCGGCAGTGTAGTGTGCTGGTCACAAGCGACTCCTTGGCCATGCACATCGGAATAGCCCTGCAACGCCCCCTCATAGCTTTCTTTGGGCCAACCTCGGACGCGGAGATCGATCTCTTCGGCTTGGGCGAAAAGATCGTGACTCCCCTGAGTTGCAGCCGCTGCTATCTCGCTGATTGCGACGTACGCCCGCACTGCATGGAGTCAATCTCGGTTAACGAACTATACAACGCTGTTAACCGATGGCTGTAAGTCCTGGGTGTCGCTGCTCATAATTCCGTGTGCCCTGAAAACATTGGAGTTTTGCGCCTAGCGTTTTATCGTTGTGCCTAGTCAAAACCTAAAGCCGGACGTATTGATGATGGAGCCCGCCGAGGATCGGTATCGCCGCGATACGGCCGATCTTCTGCGTCCCGCGAAAATCCGGAGGATCTCTGTCCAGGGAGAGATGCGGCCGGACTTTATTGTAATACGAAGCGTATCCCTGTCAGGAGAGCTTTGCGTAACCGGGGGGGCTGGAAGCTGAGTGAGTGGTGATGGGGGAGATTATTTTTGTGAGCTGGGTGGGGAGCTTGGGCGCTGTGGTGATGGTCCAAGGGTGCAGCGCAGTG
>JBEKWX010000186.1:0-7423 GCA_049512675.1 Terriglobales bacterium
AACACCGACGTGCTCATTCCCGTGCTCCTCAAAGACGCCGAGGATCCCGATTCCAGTCACGATTTCGGCAAGGATATTCTGCCCAAAATGCTGGATGACTACCGCGTCTTCGCTTTCAATTTCGTCGACGAAAACAAAAAAGAAGCCCTCTACTGGCGCGACGTGGGCACGCTCGAAGCCTACTACGAAGCCAACATGGACCTGGTTTCAGTCTCTCCCGTCTTCAATCTTTACGATGAGGCCTGGCCCATCCGCACCCACCAGCGCCAGTATCCGCCGGCAAAATTTGTGTTTGCCGAAAACGAGCGCATGGGCCACGCCCTCGATTCCCTGGTTTCTTCCGGCTGCATCATTTCCGGCGGCTCCGTCCAAAATTGCGTGCTCTCTCCGGATGTCCGCGTCAACTCCTACACCGAAATCGCGGACAGCATTCTGTTCTCGCACGTGAACGTGGGACGCAGTTGCCGCATCCGCAAAGCCATCATCGACCGCGACGTGCACATTCCCGAAGGCACCACCGTAGGCTACGATGTTGAAGCCGACCGCGAACGCTACTTTGTCACCGACAGCGGCATCACGGTCGTAACGCGCGATTACTCCCTGTTTGAGAACCCCGTGTCCATTGACTACTTCACCAGTGAGTAGAGCGGGTCGCAGGTCTCAGGTCTCGCACGGGAAGCCAATGCCTTGAGATTTTCCTGACACCTGAGACCTAAGACCTGAGACCTTTTTCCCGCGATACACTCTTTACTCCATGTCTCTAAGCCTTCGCCGCCGGTTCGATTCGATCAGCCCTCCGCAGTGGGAAATGATCTCCAGGTGGTTGCCCGCAGTTGTATTTGCCGTTTATGCGGTGTTACCCACCAAGAATTATTACTGGGATGGCGTTTCCTTCGCTCAGGATATCGAACAGGCGGGCGCATTTGGATCGCCGTCGTTTTGGCATAGCGTTATCCGCCCCAATCATCTTCTCTACGACACCGTTGGGTATTTTGTGTGGATCGCGCTGCGCAGCCTGGGATTGCAGGTCCGGGCAATTGCCGTGCTTCAGGCCATAAACATGGCTTTGGCTGCGGTATGCGTCGGCATACTGCAGCGCACGCTTCTCCGGCTCACGCAGTCTGCTTACCTGAGTACGACGTTGACCTTGCTATTTGCTTTCTCAGCACTTTTCTGGAGGTTTGCTACCGACGCCGACGCCTATATTCCTAGCGTGCTCCTGCTGGTGGCCGCCTTCCACGTCTTGTGCACAAGTTCGAAGCCTCGGCCTCTGCTGGTCGGAATCCTGCACGTTGGCGCCATCCTCATTCATCAGCTTGCGATCTTTTTTTTTCCCGCTGCTGCGTTAGGTATCTATTCGAAGGGTGGGCGCCGAAGCCTGTTGCAATATTGTGCGCTGGCAGCGGGAGTCACGCTGCCTGTGTATTACGCCGGGTTTTGGCTGCAGCAACGTTCCACCGGCCTGGGCACTTTCGTGCGCTGGCTAACCTTTCATTCCCCGGATGTGACGTTCACATTCACTCTCTTCAAGAACCTGGCCATCACGGTGATGAATTATCCGCGGTTGTTTTTCGGAGGAACCGGACACCTGCTTCAGTTCTTTGGACCGTTCATGCTGGTTACCTTCTTCCTGCTTGCGATGACATTGGCCGCGCTGCTGACTTGCACCTTCCGGCACCCGGAGGAACTGCGCTTGCTGCACTTCAGGCTGGCGCCAACTGTGCCGCTGCGCGTGGCGGTCGTCTGGTTAGCCGCATATGCTGTGTTTCTCTTCTTCTGGTTGCCCTGGAATACTTTCTACAAGTTGTTTTGTCTACCCGCTATCATCGTCATCATTGCTCTCGTCTTCGCCGAATATCGGGGCCCGCGCCGTTACCGGCTGGCGCTGTTCGTTGCGACCATGGCGCTGGCGAATCTCGCTTTTTATATCTTCCCCTACTCACGCCCGGACTATAACCAGGCGCTGCGCTTTGCCCACCGGATGGCTCAGGTGTGGCCGGAGGGCACCGTGGTCTACTATAGCGACTTCATTGTGGACGACTGGTTCATCCGCTATTTCAATCCGCGGACGACATGGAAGCAGATCGATCCGGTGAACGGCGCGGCGAACTTCGCTCAGGACGCGGAGCGCGATCTCGCCGCTGGGCACGAGGTCTGGGTGGATGGCACTACGGCAGCAGTGCTCGTCCAGAGTTGGCCCGGCGTAACGGCGCACTTCGATGCCGCTCAGGAAGACGAGTTTCCCAAACACCCGATTCGCTTCTACCGCTGGAGCAAGGTGGGGCCTCGCTTCTGAGTGAGGCAGGTGTCAGGTCTCAGGTGTTAGGTCTTAGGTCTCGCACCGAACCCGATGGGATGAGATTTTCCTGACACCTGAGACCTGACACCTTTCTCCTAGTTCATCTTGAGGCGAACCGCTTTGGCTAGCTTCCTCTGCTGTTGGTCGAAGCTGTATAGGTAGCCCACGCCCAATTCGAGCGCCGCTGCCACATGCAGCAGGTCTGCGGTGCGTGTTCGCATTTTCGCCGCCGTTTGTTGAGAGAGTTGGCGCGCCCGTTCGAAGATTGGATCCGACAAATCCCGCAGTTGCAGACTCCCATCGCGCAAATCCTTATCGAAGTCCCTCAGTGACTCTTGGGCTTGTGCGGCCGAAACTTCTTTGCGAAAGACCCGCAACCCGAATGCGTTGACGACCTCAAGCTCTCCAAGAGTAGTAACAAAGCATTCTCCCGATGAAATCTCCATCGTGCGTGCGGCGGCTGCCCAATTGGAATCGGCGCTGTACAGCGACACGAGAAAACTGGAATCGGCGTAGATCTTCAATACCGGTCCCGATCGGCGGATATCAAGTCCGCTCCGCTAACCGCCAGCACCTTGTCGCCATAGATCTTGCGCACTCGCGCACGGAAATCAGGGAACTTTTTCGCGCCTTCAATGCTCTCCGGCACCAGTCGGGCGATGACGCGCCGGTGCTTGGTGATGTGGACTTCCTCACCCTTTAGCAAAAGGCGTTCTATTTTCTTGAAATCGTAGCGGAGGTCCCGAACCGAGGCTTTTGTCATGTGATACATATTAGCATCACAAATGAAGATTGGCAATCATTCCGCTGTTGCCCTCAGCGGCTAAAGCCGTTCGCTGAAAGGAGGCCATTTATCGCAGCGGTGAACCGCCGCGCCACCCAAAAGCAAGAGAAAAATGGAGTTTTTCAGCGTTCTGTTTGGGCGGTGGATTTTGGGCGCGTGAGTTCGACCGCGAGCTGGCAATATTTCAGTGCTTCACCAAATCGTCGGCCAGCAAATGTGCCTTCTGCGCCAGCGTATTCGCTCTCCGCAAATCGCCTTCCTGCAATGCCGAACGCGCGCCGACCATATAGTTCCGGATCTGTCCCACCGTCTCCTGCTGTTGCGCGTCGAGCGTGCGCCCTGCTAGCACTCTCAGTTGGTCGTCGGAGGAGCCCAGCAACCGTTCCGCGTTCTGGCGCTGGCTGGCGGCTTCCGCGGGAGTCATGTCGGGCGCAATCTGCGCCGCCGGTTCGCTCGCTCCGCCCTCGCGAACCATAATCTTGCGCGGGCCCTCAGCCGGAGCCGGCGCGGCGCGCTTGCGGCGTTTCACGGTTGCGCTCGTCGAACTATCTGTCTTCTTCCGTGCTGCGCCCTCCGAAGCTTTCGCCCCCGCAGCCGGTGTACTCTCGGTCGCGGCCGCAGGCGGAACTTGTCCCGCGGAATTCGCGGAGCCTGCCGAATCCGGTTGCTCCGAGGCCATCCCCGCAGCCGGGAGACCCAGACAAAGCGCAATCGCGAGTCCGCAGGTAAGTCGCATAATGGTGCCAAGAGAATTGTTTCCCACCCTAACCAAGAACGCAAGGGTAGGCCATGGGGTAACTCAGTCCCGGCAAACCGCGAGTACTGCAACCTGCCCAATCGCAGTTCTCCCACCGATTCCTGGGAGTCTATTTTCCGGCAAGGGCTAAGTCTTCACCTGGCACGGCAAAGATTTTACTTGACAGTTATATCATTGACTGATATATCCGTCAAACATATACTACTGGTCCATACATTTCTGAACAAGGATTCTTGGACAAGGTCTGCCGATGGCTTCCAAGACGCACAATATCCCCGAGGATCTGCGGCACTTGCTTCCGCTCACGCCGTCCGTGTTCTATATCCTGTTCGCCCTGGTCGATGGTGAGAAACACGGGTATGCCATTATGCAGGATGTCCTGACGCTGTCTGAGGATAGGTTTCGGATGGGCCCCGGGACGCTCTATACCACGATTCAGCGGCTGCTGAATCTCTCGGTCATCGAAGAAACCACGGGCTCTGGTGACGCCTCAGATCACGAAGCCAGACGGCGATATTACCGGCTTACTCGAAATGGAAAGATCCTGCTGGACGCCGAGATCAGTGGGATGGAATCAGTTGTACGCCGTGCTCGAAGAAAGAAGCTGACGCCAAGAACTGCGGAGTGAAGGTATGCCAAACGCTCTTAAAATGTGTTGTTCCCTTTACCGCTTATTACTCGGTTTTTACCCGCGCGAATTTAGTCAACGGTTCGGTGCGGAGATGACGCAAGTTTTCGCCGACCAGATGCAAGAAGAATGGAAGCGGCACCGGCTCGTTGGCGTCGTTCGAGCAGGCCTCATTGCTGGATGGGAGGTCATGAGTGTGGCTGCACCTCTCCAACTGCACAACTCGGTCGTGATTGCCGTCGCATTGGCGTTCGTCAGTTCATCCGCTCTTTTCTTGGCGCTCTTCCGCGCAGTCGTACCGTAATGTACGAGAGTAGTCTGCGGAATCGTTAGCCGATAAAGGCTGTCGAATATTTGTCTCCGATTTTGTCGTTAAGGAGGTGTCTCAATGCGTGGTCAAATGCCCGTCGCCTTACTGGCCATTGTGCTCGCCACCCTGGAAACCGCCGGGGGAACGCAAGAATTCGTCTATCTAGGCCTCTTGAGGAGCGAGACCTATCCCCTCGTTGCGGGAGCGTTCGGGATTCTTGCCGGCGTCCTGCTGCTGGCAGCGGGAGTCGCTTTGCTGCTCGGTTCCCCGCTCGCCGCTGTTTTGGTGCCAGCCACCGCGTGGATATCGGTACCCGTTTTCATTCTAACTGGCATCGTCACCCACAGAGCCGGCTGGCCAATAACGGCTGCTGGCATCCTTTTCCCGTTGTTCATGGTTGTCTTCTGCCAGAAGATTGGCAAAGCTGGCAACGTACTCTCCAAGACCTGAGTACGGCCAGGCCAGGCTATCATCCGCAAGAAAAACCGGGGAAGCGTTTCCGCTTCCCCGGCTCGTGTTTCAGCTTGAGTTTTAGTCTTACTTGGTGCTGCCGCCTACGACGGCACTGATCGATTCGTTTTCCGGTTGCAGTATGACGCCATCAAAGGGAGTCGCGCCCACGAAGCGTCCGCCAATTACGCTGACCCGGCGCAGCGGAAATCCGCTGTCCGGACCGCGTTGCCAGGAACGTCCACCATCGCGGCTTTCGAAGATCACGCCGGTCGCGTCGCTGGTGGCCAGCAGGCGATGGTGGGTGGAATCGAAGCTGACGGAAGTGATGTCCTTGGCGGGCAGGCCGTTGACGACATGCTCCCAGGTCGCGCCCCCGTCTCCGCTGCGGAACGCGCCTTCGCGGGCGGCGATCATGATCTGGCCATCGGAAGCAATGGCCGCGTTGCGGATGCTGACCACATACGATGGCAGACCCGCATGTTTCCAGGTCGCGCCGCTGTCATTCGAGACCAGCACGCTGGAACGCGTAGCCGCCACTACCGT
Organism: Terriglobales bacterium; assembly: GCA_049512675.1. Classification (GTDB taxonomy): domain Bacteria; phylum Acidobacteriota; class Terriglobia; order Terriglobales; family Acidobacteriaceae; genus Acidiflorens. The sequence continues at coordinate 5,775 of JBEKWX010000186.1, forward strand.
GGAACCCTCAGCTCGCACCGAAACGAAATCCTGCTCTCCCAGAATCGGTCCGCCCTTCCAGGTTTTGCCCTGGTCGCTGCTTGAGTAGATGCCGCTGGTCGTTGCCGCCAGCCAGCGTCCGGAGCCGAGTTCGAGATCACCGAGTTCAAGATCGTTGACGCGCGATACAAGTTCCTTCTTCTCTATGCTTGTCTTGGTCACCGGTTTACTCGAACCTTTGCGCGTGATTTTCGAAGTATGCTCGATCACCACGACGTTCATGGAATGCCATTCGCTGCCATTGCGCTCCAGGTAGTACACGCCGTGGTTGGTGCCGGCCACCAGCATTCCGCTCGGGGCCTGTTTGAGCGCGAAAACGTCTTTTCCACCGAGCCCGGCCGCTTTCTGCGACCAGTGCTGTCCAGCGTCGCGGGAATGGAACACGCCGCCGTATTCGCGGTCGTTGACCACGCCGACATAGAGCGAGCTGGCATCTTTGTTATCGGCCAGAATCGCGGATACATAGCGATGCGCGTAGCCGTGGTTGGAAGTGGTCCAGTTGGAGGCGCCATCGCTCGAGGCCATTACGCCGCTGCGGTCGGTGGCCAGCAGCACGCGATTGGAATCCCGCGGATCGACGAGCACGTCATTGACGACGACCTCCGGATCGCTCACGCGCTTCCACACCTTACCCAGGTCGGTCGTCTTCCAGAGGCCTTCGGTGGTTCCGGCGTAAACGATATTTTCGTTCGTTGGATCCTGCTTGAGCACGCGCGTGCGGCGCGCCGAAAACGGGATGCCCGGAATCTTAGTGAACAGGTTGCCCGCGTTCTCGCTCCGGTAGATTCCCGAGCAGGCGCTGGCGAAAACGACCGAGGAGTTCTGATGGTCGACGATGACCGAAAACACATCGGAGTCGTCGATCATACCCTTATTAATATGCTGCCAATTGGCGCCGCCATCGGAAGTTTTCCAGGCCAGGTGCCAGGTTCCGGCATAGACGGTGTTCGGATCTTTGGGATCGACCGCGATCGATTCAATATTCTTGATGTCGGCGGAGTTCGCCGGCGACAAGCGCTCCCAGGAATCGCCGCCATCGTTGCTGCGATAGACGCCATCGAGCGCGCCGACGACCACTACCCTGGAATCAGCCTTGTGCATAGCCAGGGCGCGGATCGATTTGCCATGCATGGCGGGCAGCGTCTCCCAGGTGCGGCCGCCGTCGAGGGTGCGGAAAACTTCGCCAATCTGCTGGCTCGATCCGCTCCATGCCGACACATAAATACGGTTGGAGTCCTGTGGATCGATGGAGATGTGGTCGAGCACGTAGTCATCGCCGCCCAGGCGCGCCAGGCGCGACCAGTTGCGTCCGCCATCGTTCGAAGCAAACATCTGGCCGGTGCTGGTGCCGAGCAGGATGTGATCCGGATTGTGCGCATCGTAAGCCAGACTGCGCGCGTCGCCGCCGTCCGGACCCAACACCTGCCAGGGCCCGGAGGCCAGCAGCGCGGTGCTCATAAGAGTGACGGCGAGACTGACTGCAAGAACCAGTAACCCTGTGCGAAGAACTTTCCCTTTCACTGTGAAATCCATGAACGTAGATTGACCCCTGCGAATGATGTTCGCCTGCGCCCCACATTGACAGGCTAGCACGGCTGGGGCAAGGTTAC
>JBEKWX010000187.1:0-7368 GCA_049512675.1 Terriglobales bacterium
AACGCATTCTCGATCAGGTTGGAAAAAATCTGGTGGATGGCTTCGCGATTCGCATTCACATTGCCGGCGGTCGCTGAGTTCTCAATCGCCAGCTCGACGCCAAGCTCGACTCCATAAGACCGCGCCACTTCAACGAAGCTTTCCCGGGCATCCTGCAGCAGTTCTTCAGCGCTGACCCGCTGGATCTCGAATCTCTGCTCGCCCGATTCGACGCGCGCCAGCGTAAGCAGGTCTTCCGTAAGTCGCGACATGCGCGCCGAGTTCTTGCGGATGATTTCCAGAAACTCGCGCACGTGATTGTCTGCAATCGGGCTGTCGAGCAGCGTCTCCGTGTATCCCTGAATGGAAGTCAGCGGAGTGCGCAGCTCGTGGGAAACATTGGCGATGAAATCGCGGCGGCTCTTTTCCATGCGCTCCGTCTCCGTAAGATCGCGGAGCACCGCGACCGCGCCGCCCCCGGGCATAGGCGCCGCCGTCACATCGAAGGTGCGGCCGGGAGCGATGGTGTTCGAGCGCGCCGACCTGACAACCTGGTAGTGCGCCGCATCTTGAATAGCGGTGAGAAAGTCCGGATCGCGAACGCTGTCGATCAACGGCGCATTCAGGCGGTGAGCACGAAGCAGCAGACGATCCATGCTCCGATTGGCCCACTGGATGCGTCCCTCGACATCGACCGCGACCACCGCGTCCTGCATGCTGTTGAGAAGAGTTTCCAGCTCGCGCTGGCTGGTTTGAACGCGAGCGTAACTTTCCTCCACTCGGCGCGTCGTCTTATCGAGCGCTAACGCCATCTGCCCGATCTCGTCAGTCGAAGTGGAAGCGATTCGGGCAGTCAGATCCCCGCCCGCCACACGCTCGGCAAAATTTACGATCCGCTGCAGACGCCGGCCAACATAGTGCGAGGCCGCCGCCGCCACCAGCACCGCGAAAACCAAAGCGCTGAACGATCCCCAGAACAACGCGACGCGCAGCGGACGATCCGTAATTTCGATCTCGGGCAGCGGATACGCCAGCCGCACCGCTCCTCCAGAGACCGGCGCCGCCACGAACACAAAAGGAACGCCCAGACTCTGACTCTTGCGCTCATCCACGCCGACTTCCCCGGCGAGAGCGGCAACAAATTCCCGGCGTTGCGCGTGATTATCCATCGTACTGGGATCGGTTTCCGAATCGGCCAGCACCTTCCCGGTGGCATCAATCACGGTGGCGCGGGCTCCCGCCGCCTGGCCCTCCTGGGCGGCAATGTCGGCCAGGGAGTGCTGCCGGTCTGCCTCCACGCGATGCGCGAACATCAAGGTTTTCTGTTTGAGATTGCGCTCGATCTGCTCGCGCAGGGTGCGTTCCCAAACCTTGTGCACGGCCAACTGCAGCGTGATCGCGGTTACGCCAATCACCAGCAGAAACACAAACATCAATTTAAAGAAGATGCGGCTTCTCACCGCGCGGCCTCAAAGCGGTAACCGGCCCCCCGTACCGTCTTCAAGTAACGCGGGTTCTCCGGATCGGGTTCAATCTTTTCGCGTATGCGCCGCACATACACATCCACCGAGCGCGGCGTCACGTATGCCGTATCGCGCCAGACCGAGTCGAGCAACTGGTCGCGAGTGAAAACCCGTCCGGCGTGCCGCATGAAGTGGTCGAGCAGTCGGAATTCAGTGGCCGTGGTCGGCACCGGTTTCCCGCGAACGGTCAAAGTCATCGCCCCTGGGTCAATGTGGATTTCGTCGATCTTAGTTGGGAGCGGCGGCAGCGGCCTCTCAAAACGCCGCAGCACCGCTTTGACCCGAGCCACCAGTTCGCGCGGGCTGAAAGGCTTGGGGATGTAATCGTCCGCGCCCAACTCCAACCCCAGAACGCGATCCGCCTCGCCGCTCTTGGCGGTCAGAAAAATCACCGGAACCGAAGACAGCGACACCGACTGCCGGATCTGCCGGCAAAGTTCCAGACCGTCCTTTCCCGGCACCATGATATCCAGCAGAAACAGCGCCGGACGCTGCCGTTCGGCATCAGCCACCACCAGATTGCCGGTCGAGTAAAGTCGCACGTTGAAGCTGGCCCCTTCCAGATGATGGCGAACAAGCCGGGAAATATCCGGGTCGTCTTCGACTACATAGATCGTCGGTTTCACGCGAACCATTGTAACTGGGAAATGTGACGATTCGGTACGAGGAGCGAAGCAAGCACTCCGTGGCGGCCAATTCGGCTCAAAACCAGCGCTTCGCATTTAAAACTTCCCCTGTGTTCCCTCGTGCCCCCTGTGGTTCAAGCTTTTGTTTCTTCCTTAGCGCAGCGCCATCCCGGCCTCCGCGCAAAAATCCATAGCCACAAATTCCCCGCGCAGAAATTTTGGAAACGCCGCCGCCGCAATCATGGCCGCGTTGTCGGTGGAAAGCGCGCGCGATGGAAAGAAAACCGGCAGTCCCTCCATCCCCGCCTCGCGCTCAAACGTGGCCCGCAATTCCCGGTTGGCGGCCACCCCACCGCTCACAAAAAGAGTTCGAACGTCATAAGCGCGCGCCGCCGCCAGCGTCTTAACGACCAGATCGTCGACCATGGAGCGCTGAAAAGAAGCCACCAGGTTGAGGAGTTGCCGGTCCGAGAGCCCGCGAATATCCTCATGCGTCGGCGTAGAGATGCCCGCAAGCGCCTGTCGGCGAGCCTCAATCGCAGGTTTCAGTTGCTCGGTCTCCACATATCGCAAAACCGCCGTCTTGATTCCGCTGTAGGAAAAATCGAACTGCGGCCCATCCTCCTCTGCCCGATGTTGCGCATGATTGCCGAGCGCATGATCGCCGAACGTACGATCGCCGAGCTTATGATCGCGCCGGTCCCGGTGCTTGATCTGCGCAATCTGAAACTTGACCGCGTGCGGATCGCCAAACGGCGCAAGCCGGTCGATGATCGGTCCTCCCGGATACCCCAGTCCCAGCAGCTTAGCGACTTTATCGAACGCCTCTCCGGCGGCGTCGTCGCGAGTGTGCCCGATGTTCCGGTAGGTCCAGAGATTTTCCTGCACCTGGGCAAGATAAAGATGCGTGTGCCCGCCCGAGACCACCAGCGCCAGCACCGGAAAATGCAGGTCGGCATTTTCGTTCCGCCGCTGCTCCAGCAATACCGCGTGAATGTGTCCCTCAAGATGGTTCACCGCGATCAGCGGCTTCTCCAAAGCAAAGGCCAGCGCCTTGGCATAGCTGATGCCAACCAGCAAAGCGCCCGCCAGTCCCGGCCCTTGCGTGACCGCGATAGCATCGACAGACTGATAAGTCTTTCCGGCGTCGGCCAGAGCCTGGCGCACCACCGGAACAATCGCGCGCAAATGCTCCCGCGAGGCCAGTTCCGGAACCACTCCGCCATAGGGTTGATGAGTGGCGATCTGCGAGGCAACGATGTTCGACAAAACCCGCTGGCCCGAGCGCACCACCGCCGCGCCCGTCTCATCACAGGAGCTTTCAATGCCGAGTATGTGCACGTCAGGCATAATTAGCTGTCAGCCATCAGCCATCAGCTATCAGTTTCTAGTTTAGACGACGTGCGGTTGTTGTTGCTTTACCTGATGGCTGATGGCTGAATGCTGAATGCCGAACGCCAAACAACACGCCGCCGCAATCGTCCGCGCTCTGCGCGAACGCGGCCACCAGGCCTACTTCGCCGGAGGCTGTGCCCGCGACCTCCTTCTCGGCCGCGAACCCGCCGACTACGACGTAGCAACCGACGCAACTCCGCGGCAGGTAATGCAAATCTTCCCGCAGACCTTCGCCGTAGGAGAGCAATTCGGCGTGGTACTCGTGCCAGCAGACCCCAGTGGAGCGACGGGCGTCCCCGCCCGTCAAGGCGAGCGTAGTAAAGGAGCCGTCGAGGTAGCAACTTTTCGCGCGGACGTAGGCTACTCCGATGGCCGTCATCCCGACGAGGTACGCTTCACCAAAGACCCCCGCGAAGACGTGCAGCGCCGCGATTTCACCATCAATGGCATGTTGCTCGATCCCCTCACGCCCGATTCAACGACCAACGGGATTTTGGATTTCGTAGGTGGCCGCGAAGATCTGAAGGCCGGAATCGTGCGCGCCATCGGCGACCCCGAACGCCGTTTTGCCGAGGACAAACTCCGCATGCTCCGAGCCGTGCGCTTCGCGGCCCGCTTCGATTACCAGATCGATCCGGCAACGCTGGCCGCGATAAAGCGGCTGGCGGTTCACATCAACCAGGTTTCCTGCGAGCGTGTGCGAGAAGAACTGACCAAGATGCTGACCGAGGGCCAAGCCCGCCGCGCCTTCGAATTACTGGATACAACCGCCCTCCTGCCAGAAGTCCTGCCGGAAATCACCGCCATGAAAGGAGTAGAGCAATCGCCCGAGTATCATCCCGAAGGCGACGTCTTCGTGCACACGCTGCTTCTCCTTGAAAAGCTGCCGGCCGGCGTCTCAAAGACGCTGGCCTGGGGAGCCCTTCTCCACGACGTAGGCAAGCCGCCGACCTTCCGCGTCGCGCCCGACCGCATCCGTTTCGATGGCCACGTAGAAGTAGGAGTGAAGATGGCCGCCGAAATCTGCCGCCGCCTGCGCTTCTCGAACCACGAGACCGACCAGATCCTCGCGCTGGTAGACAATCACATGCGTTTCGCCGACGTGCAGCGCATGAAACAATCCACGCTGAAAAAGTTTCTGCGCCTGCCCGCCTTCGAAGAGCATCTGGAATTGCACCGCATAGACTGTCTTTCCAGCCACGGCCAACTCGACGCGTACGAGTATTCACAAGAACAGTTGCGTTCCCTGCCACCGGAGGCGATTCGTCCCACTCCGCTGATTACCGGCCGCGACCTGATCGAAGCAGGCTATGAGCCCGGCCCAAGATTCAAAGAAATCCTATCCGCAATCGAAGACGCGCAACTGGAAGGCCGACTCGCGTCACGCGAGGCCGCGATGGAGTATGTGCGGCGAGATTTCCCAGTATAGCGGCCAGGCCGTGTACCGCGGGTTTAGATTACATATTGTTTTTTTCGCTGTTGGCTTTGGCTGGGGCGATTCCGCGTTTGTGGTCCGGGCCGACAGCAGGCTTGGATTGTGCCGGGCGGAAGATGTTCGCCGTCGGTCTTCTCATCTTCGCAGGCTCTCTGATCGAGGGGAGTTTGCGATACGGTTTCGGGATCGATAGTTTCGAGATCGGTGACAACCTCGGCTGGTTGCGGCTTTTCGAGTTTCATGCGCTTGAGATTCGAAGAGGCGAGCTGGAGCGCGTAGAGCAGGAGGCTGGCGGTTTTGCGCTCGATTCTCTTTTGCAAGACCATCTGCACGACCTGGCGAATGACGGTCTGAATGGAGTGCGCATCTTCAAAAACCGGCAGGGCGATTTCGCCGGTCGCGTACTGTCCCTCGGAATAACATTCGACGGTCAGGGGACGATTCTGCTGATGGTAGAAACAAAAACTTTTTTTGCGGAGAGCGGGCGATCCGCATTGAATTCCGCAGACCTTGATGTGTCGGCAACGAGCTGCTGCTAAGGATGACATAGTTGCTCCTAATTTCTTAACTGCGTTTATTGGCTGCGATCTGCTCGCTGGCCAAGGTTAGTAAGGGTACCCCCTGTGGTTTGGTATATTAGAATCATCGACTTAGGGTCCGGCGTGCGGCAAAGTCTTGAAAGGAAGGTAGTTATAGGTAGAGTCTTGATTGTAGGCCGGTTAGAGTTGTTACATCCTTATCTGCCGGGTAGGTCACGGCTGACGCGGGAGTTATAAGTTGAGAGACCCGCGCGTATCTGCTGTCGTTTTCTTCTATCTCTATTATACGTTGGGTTGTCAAGTGTTATTCGCGGGAAAGCATCACGAGCAAGCTAGAATCAGCAGCATCGCGGCCCCGAGGGGCCACTTCTCGAAGCGCGCGAGAAGTGGCGCACCCGGCAGTCAGAATCAGAAGGCAAATGCAAAATCAAAGCCAACGTCAAAGGCAGCGGACAAGAGTGTCCGCTCCACACGAACTATTCCTCGTCCTTGTCCCGGTCCTGCGAGGTTATCTGCGTCGGATCTGATGCTCCTGGTACCGGCTTCTGCAGATCAATCAGCGGCAATCCCGCCTTCTTCAGTTGTTCGTTCAGCGCTGGAATATCTTTCGACTTGAGTTGGCCCCACGCCGATAACTGCTCTTCGAGCGCCTTGTCCAGTTCTCCGAACATTGCGACTTGCTGAGTCGTCGGCGCGGCGTCGGCGGTATCGAGAGCACTGACGAGCGCGTTGAGGCCGCCATTCAGACGAGCCAGGCTGCGGCCTTCGGGAGTGCTCAAGTAGCGCGTACGGTAGTCGCCTTCTTCGCCCTCGATGGACGCGGCTTTCGTGTCCAGGTCGGTCGCAGTATTGATCGCCGCGAGCTTTTCTTTACTTGCAGCGGTCGCGGCGCTGGCGGATTGATCAGATCCTCCCGTGAGCGCTCTCAACTGGGATCGCAAGCTGCGAACTTGTTGCACGGCTTCGTAGTCGCGATGAAGCGCCTCGGCAATTTCCCGGTCAAGTTCGAATTGCCGTCGCAGATCTTCCGGCGAAGTCTTCACCCGCGGATCCATGCGAATATTCAACGGCTGCATGTGCTGTTTCGCGTTCACGGTAAGAATCAGGGTGTACTGTCCGGGCAGCACGGTCGCTCCCAGGGGATAGAGTGGCGTGTCGTGGAAGATAGCGGAAATCGGGTAGTCGCGCGTCAACACGTCAGGCGCAGGATAAGTCAAGTCCCAGACAAAACGATGCATGCCAGCCCCAGCGGAGAGCGTTCGCGCGGGCCGCACCCAGTACATGGGGACGTTGAATTGCTTGGGATTTACCGGCTCGGGCTTATCGGCGCTCGAAAAGCGGCGCACGACTTTTGCCGATGAGGCATCGACAATTTCCAGCGTGACCGCGCCGGAGGCTGCGCGGTTCAGCCAGTAATCGATCATCGCGCCATCCGGAGGATTCTCGCCGGCAGGTTCTTCGGGCGGCAGAGGCGTGTCGGTGTTGTTGTTACGGCGCACGCGATAAGTCAGCTGCGGCGCGAAAAGATGCGCCGGAGCATTCGCGATCTCGGGGCTGAACTGGCGCAGCGGCGTGATGTTATCCAAGATCCAGAACGAACGCCCATGGGTTCCGACGACAACATCGTCATGATGCACGACCAGATCGCGGATCGAAGTTGGCGGCAAGTTCATCTGCAGCGATTGCCAATGGTCGCCGTCGTCCCACGAAACATACACGGTGCGTTCGGTGCCGGCGAAGAGTAGTCCCTTGCGCTCGGGATCTTCGCGGACGGTGTTGACGGGCTCATTCTCGGGCAGGCCGCTGACAATCTTCTGCCACGACTTCCCGCCGTCGTGCGTGCGGTAGATATAAGGATGCAGGTCATCGAG
>JBEKWX010000188.1:0-7346 GCA_049512675.1 Terriglobales bacterium
AGCGGAAGACGATTCAAAAATTAAAGATCGCTTGGAGGCTCTGCTATTCGCGGAAACCCTTCAGGGAACTTTGTCCCCGAATGCGAACCCCGGAAAGGGGTCAGTTGGAGGCTTACTGAATTGGATGCCAAAAGCGACCGCGACGATTCAGCGGACAGCTCAGACACTCAGTCACTTGTCCTCGGCTCGATCTTTTATACCAAACCGCCCGGCGTTAAGCAAGGGGGGAATCAAGAAAGTTATTCGGCGTGCACAGCTGGATGTTGGGGGATGCGGCCTCTTGGGGGCAGGATGGGGTTTAAGTGAGGGCACACTTTGATCGGGAACCCCTTCTGCTGGAATGGCTTGGGCTGCGGGTTTGCCTGTCCTCCGGCCTTTGAAGGGCCGTACAGTTTTCGCGGATGGAAGTGTCCGCGCCATGCGAGCCATCCTCTTTATAATGCTTGCTAGCGGTGATTTCGGTTGTCCAACTCGGTGCGCTTGGTTACGGCGAAGGTCTGCGTTTGCAGCGGACGCTGGTCGAACTGCGGAAGGTGGGACAGATTGGCGACGTGCTTCTGCTGCTTGAGCACTCGCCTGTCATTACCCTTGGACGCAACGCCAAGGCTGCCAACGTGCTCGCTTCGACCGAAGTGCTGGCCGCTCGCGGGGTCGAGGTGTTCGAGTGCGATCGCGGCGGGGATGTTACGTTTCACGGGTCGGGGCAACTGGTGGGGTATCCGATATTGGATTTGAGGGGGTACGACAGCTCTCAGTTGTCAGCTGTCAGCTCTCAGCCAGAACCCTCGACCGGCATAGCTCGGCCTTCGCCGCTACCGCGCAAGACGCTCGGTGTTGTCGACTACGTTCGGCGGTTGGAAGAGGTGCTGATCCGCACCTGCGACGATTTCGGAATCCCAACGAAGCGCGCTGCCGGTATAACCGGCGTGTGGACAGCGTCCGATTGTGTGGGATCGGGTCTTGGACCCGATCAGGGCGGGTCGGAGACCCTCCACCACACAAGCCCAGAGGCTAAAATCGCCGCGATTGGGGTGCACATTTCACGCTCGGTTACTTCGCACGGATTTGCTTTGAACGTGAATACGGATCTCAGCTACTTCAACCTGATCGTGCCTTGCGGCATCATGGCAAAGGCGGTGACCTCCATGGAGAAAGAACTGGGTCGGGAGTTCGACTTGAACGAGGTGGCACAGGCGGTGTCGCGAAACTTCGGCAGCGTCTTCGGAAGCGAGATGCTCTGGGTCGGGACGATCGACGCGTTGCTTGGAAACGTGGTGGGAGTGCCGATGAAAGCGCCAGACGAGTTGCGGCGGGTGCACGGCGAGGATGATTTGTTTCTTGCCTGACGCGACGTCGATTTTGGCGACCTGCCTTTCGCGGGTGGGGGCGCCCGCGCCACACGGTGTTAGCATGTTCGCGGACTGATTCATGCTGAAGAAAAACACGAAGACGAAAGTTACTCCTGCTGCAAAGCGCCTCCCCGCAAAGAACCAAAAGCCAAAGGCCCGGAGCACAGAGCCGGACGGCGATCTCCGTACCTACACTATCCGCGATTACCGCCTGGAGAAGCCGAGCTTCACACTTCGTCAGGTTCGCGTGGGGGACGAGGTTCGCTATGAAGTGGAGAGCGGCGATCTTTCCCGACCCGCGCCTCCGATTCGCGAATCTGAATATCTTAGCCGGGAGCAGTGCATCGAAATCTATCGCTGGATGCTGCTTAACCGGCGCATGGAAACGGCGCTGGAAAATCTCTACAAGCAGGGGCAGGTGGTTGGGGGCGTTTACTTTGGGCTGGGGCAGGAGGCTTGCTCCTGCGCGTCAGCTTACGCGCTTCATAAGGACGAATGGCTGGGGCCGATGATTCGCAACCAAGGAGCGCTGCTGGTGCGCGGCTTCTCGCCCGCCGACATCATGATGCAGTATATGGCGAAGTCGGGATCGCCGACCAAGGGACGCGACGCTTCATCGCACTTTGGCGATATCGAAAAGCGCAACGTGGTCTCGCCGATTTCTACTTTGGGCGATTTGATTCCGGTGCTTGCCGGGGTGGCGCTTGGGGCGCGATTGCAGGGCAAACACATCGCGGTCATGACTTACATTGGCGATGGTGGGCAGTCGACCGGTGTGACTTATGAGGGGCTGAATTTCGCCGCGGTGCAAAATCTTGGGCTGGTGCTGATTGTCGAGAATAATCTTTGGGGATACTCCACGCCTGCCGACATGCAGTTCCGCGTCAAAGATCTGGCGGAGCGCGCCATTGCTTACGGGATCCCGGGCGTGATTGTCGATGGCACCGATGCTTGTCAGGTTTACGACGCCTGTCATGAAGCTTGCGAGCGGGCGCGGCGCGGCGAAGGGCCAACGCTGATCGAAGCGAAAATGATGCGCATGAAGGGGCACGCTATTCATGACGCGGCGGAGTATGTCCCTAAGCCGCTGTTTGAGTATTGGAAGCGGCGCGATCCGATTGCGCGGCTGGAAGATTATCTGGTGTCGAAGAAAAAGTGGCTGACAGCGGCGGACAACGAAGAGCTCATTGCCGGCGTAGAGCGGCAACTGGAAGCTGATCGGGAGCTCGCGGTGAATTCTCCCATGCCGTCGCCCGAATCGGCCGCGGGCGGCGTGTATTGCGAAGCTGGATGCCATGAGATCAAGCCCAAGTACGCGATGCCTGGGTCGCGGTCGATTGGAGAGCGCGGACGGTCATCCGGTCCGAAGCGCTCAGAGGCAGCGGCGCATCTGAAGTAAACTCCCAGCTCCTAACAGGCTCTCCCGTGTCTGACGTACAGGCTGGGATCATTAACGCCGCCGGTCCGCACTTTCCTTTCCGGCGAACTGATAAAATCGAGGTTCGTCATGTCCGCGTCATCGCAGCTGGTCCAGATTGAACTCGGCCCGAGGCTCCCCAGCCCTAAGCCCTCGTGGCTCAAAGCGAAGGCTCCGGGGGGCGACAACTTTCACAACCTGAAGAAGCTGGCGCGCGGGCTGGGGCTGCATACGGTGTGCGAGTCGGCGCAGTGTCCGAATATTGGAGAATGCTGGCACCACCACACCGCGACCTTCATGCTGCTGGGCGATATCTGCACTAGGCGTTGCGGCTTTTGCGCGGTGCCCAAGGGGCGTCCGGCGGCGATTGCCTGGGACGAGCCGCGGCGCGTGGCCGAAGCCGTCGCTACGCTTGGGTTGCGTCATGCGGTCGTGACCAGCGTCAACCGCGACGACGACAACGTGGGCGGCGCAAGGATTTTTGCTGAGACGATCCGGCAGATTCGCGAGCTCGTGCCGGAGTGCCGGGTCGAGGTGCTGATTCCCGACTTCCAGGGTCTGGAAGAAGCGCTGCGCATTGTGCTCGAAGCGAAGCCCAATGTGCTCAATCACAATACAGAAACTGTCCCGCGGCTCTACCGCGCGGTGCGCTCGGGAGCGCGCTATAAGCGGACGCTCGATCTGCTGGCGAATGCCAAAAGGTGGGATCCGGCAATGGTTACCAAGAGCGGCGTGATGGTTGGCATCGGCGAGGAGACGGAGGAACTGATCGAAGTCTTCCGCGACTTGGGCGAACGCGGTGTGGATATTCTGACGATTGGGCAGTACCTGCGTCCCTCGAAAGATCATCTGCCGATGACGCGCTATTACACGCCTGCGGAGTTCGTCTCACTGAAAGAAGCGGCGCTGAAGTTTGGATTCAAGCACGTTGAGTCGGGGCCGCTGGTACGGTCGAGTTATCACGCGCACGAGCAGGCGGAAGTAGCCAGTCGCTAGTCGCTGGTCGTTAGTCGCTGGTCGTTAGTCGTTGGTCGCAGTCGTTGGTCGCTAGTCGTTGGCAAATGCAGATCCCTCGCTTCGCTCGGGATGACAATCCTAAAATGATGACAATCCTGAAGTAAGGTTGCGAACGACGAGCGATTGCCTTCGCGAACGACCAACGACTAACGACCGACGACTGCTCTCCTCACCACACCCGGCACGCGTTCTGGTTCACCATGGGCGCTGTGGCCGGGCAGTGATAGGCTTCGCGGAACTCCGGCATGTTGGAAACGGTTCCGTTCACACGGTACTTTGACGGCGAGTGCGGATCGATGGTGACCAACATGCGCGAATAGGCATCGGTGCGGTTCTGGCACCACACGTTGGCCCATCCCAGAAAAAAGCGCTGCTCGGCGGAGAGGCCGTCGAGGGGCGCGGGCTCCTTGCCGGCAAACGTGTTGAGCAGGGCCATGTAGGCGATGCGCAGGCCGCCATTGTCGGCGGTATTCTCGCCCAGCGTGAGCTTGCCGTTGAGCTTCAGGTCGTCGACCGCGACGAAGCTCGCGTACTGATCCTTGATGCAACCGGTACGTTCCTCGAATTGCTTCTTGTCGCTTGCGGTCCACCAGTCGCGGAGATTGCCCTCGGCGTCGAATTGGCTGCCCTGGTCGTCGAAGCCGTGGGTGAGTTCGTGACCGATCACGGCGCCAATCCCGCCGAAGTTCATGGCGTCGTCGGCCCGGTTGTCGTAGAACGGCGGCTGCAGAATTCCTGCGGGAAAGGTGATGTTATTCTGCGTCGGACTGTAGTTCGCGTTCACCGTCATCGGCGGATACGACCAATCCCGCTTATCGAGCGGCTTGCCAATCTTGTTCAACCTCCGCCGCATGTCGTTTTGATTTGCGCGTTGCGAGTTGCCCAGCGCATCGCCGCGCACGATCTGGAGCGCCGAGTAATCGCGCCACTTATCGGTGTAGCCGATGCGGTTAGTGATCGCCTGCAATTTCACCGATGCCTGCGCTTTTGTGTCGGCGCCCATCCAGGACAAACTCTTGATGTCTTCGCCCAGCGCCTTCTCGAGAGCGCCCACCATGGCCAGGGTACGCTCCTTACCTTCAGCACCGAAGGTCTGCTGGACGTAAATCTGGCCGACCAAATCGCCGAGGTCACTGTTTGTGTAACTCACGCAACGTTTCCAGCGCGGGCGCAATTCCTTCGTCCCGGTCAGCGTCTTAGCGAAGAAATCAAAGTTCTCGTTCACGAACGCGGTCGGCAAGACTTGCGCGTGGGCGTGCACCGTGTGCCAGCGCAGGTATGCCTTCCAATCGTCCAGCGAGTGCGCACTTAATACTACTTGCATGTTCTTGACGAAGTCCGGCTCGGACACGTTGAGAGAATCGAACCGGGGTGCGGAGACGCCATTGAAGTATGTGGTCCAGTTGAACGCCGGGCTGAGAGCGGCCAGCTCCTGATCGGACAGTTTGTGGTAGACCTTCTGCGGATCGCGGCGGCTGGTCAAGTCGAGCGCGCCCTTGGCCAGGCCGGTTTCAATCTCCATGACGACTTTGGCTTCGGTCCCGGCTTTGGCTTCGTCGTCGCCGAGGAGGGTAAACATCTTGGCCACATGTTCGACGTATTTCTTCCGTAGTTCAACCGATCTCGGATCGTCCTTGAAATAGTAATCGCGGTCGGGCAGGCCGAGACCGCCCTGGTCGACCTCGGCAATGATCTGGCTCGCGTTCTTGAAGTCGGATTCGGAATCGAAGCCGAATAGTACGTCGGCGCCTTCGCGGTGCAAGCGGACGATCTCTGTTGGAAGCTCTTCTTTGGACTTGATGGCGGCAATGCTATGGAAGTCCTGCTCCAATGGCTTTATGCCGGCTTTTTCGATGGCAGCCTCGTCCATGCAACTGGCGTAGTAATCGCCGATCTTCTGCTCGGGTTCGCTCCGCCCCGGGCGGTCGACCGAGGCCTTTTCGAGAATGTCGCGCACGATGTATTCGCCGCGCTCCTGCAACTCGTTGAAGCGGCCCCAGGACGAGCGGTCGGGGGGAATCGGGTTCTGCGCCAGCCACTTGCTGCACACGTAAGCGTAAAAGTCGTTGCACGGATCGATGTTCTTATCCAGCATGTCGAGGGAAAAGCGCACATCGGCAGGCGGCTTTGCGGCCTCGTTCTGGTTTTGGGCCGGCTTGTCCTGCGCCCGCAGCACAGACACAAGCATCAGGGAAACGGTGAACACTTTCAGGAGATTGCGCATAAGATCCTCGAATAAAAATGTGGACTGACGGGTGTTGAGCACACCAAACCAGCGTATTGGACGAAACTCGCCGCAAACGGTCAACCGAAAATCCCCACTAATTTCTTTGGCAGCGCTGCCGATTCTGAAACGCCGCCAAGTTTCGCTCGACTGGACGGACGAGGCGTCCTTCCCTACGTGATTTGTGGCGTTGCCAACGGAGCGCTCAATCAGAAAACTTTTACGTGGAACGTCAGATACTTCTTGGGGTTTTCCCGGATCGCTTTCACCAACTCCCGCGTCTCCACCAGCATCTGGTTGCTGTTGTTGTAAAGCGCAGGATCTTTGAACAGCATTCCCGCCGTGCCCTCGCCCTTTTGCAGGTGCTCGGAGAGTTCCGCCAGATTATTTATCGTTGTCTGCAGCTTGGCGGCGAATTCCTGATCGTGGGCCATCTTGCCCAGCGCGCCCTTGCCCGCATTGATGTCGTCGGTCAACTGGCGAACGTTCGCGACCGTCTTGTTCGCATTGTCATACAGCTCGGGATCTTTGAGCAGTTTTCCGGCCGTGCCTTTGCCCTGCTGTAAATCGTCCACCACGGCGTTCAGCTTGTCGAGGGCGGCATTCGCTTTCTTGTAGACCTCATCGCTGGTGAGAAGTGGGCCGAGCGAGCCCTTTCCCTTCTGGATGTCATCCACCAATCCCTTGAATTCAGTCACCGTCGCGTTGAGCTGGTCGTACAAGGCGGGACTGTAAATGACCTTGCCGATCGAACCCTGGCCACTCTCGATAAACGCCACGATGCGATCCACCCGCTTCAGCAGCGCGTCCATGTTCTGCAGCGTGCCCTGGCTGGCGCGCACCACGTCCTCGATCTGCGGCTGGCTGCGGGCTGCCAACGTGTCTCCGTCCGTTGCCGCCGGAGCGTTCGCTGTCGAACTGTCAATGTCCACGTAGGTTTCGCCGAGAACCCCAGCCGTGGTCAATAACGTAACGGAGTCTTTGCGCAAATTGAATTTGTACTTGGTGTTGACCTTCATCGTGACTTCGACTGGGGTCGCCGGCTTGTTGTCCACGATGTGGATGCCGGTCACGTTGCCGATGTCCACACCCGCCAAACGCACGGGCGCGCCTTCGCGCAAGCCACCGGCATTATCGAAGTATGATCGCAGCGTGATCTTGCGGGTGAACCATCCGCCGGTGCCGCTCATTACGAAAATCAGGACGGCGAGTGTGGCGCTCGCGAAAAGGAGGGTGAGTCCCACGCGTAGCTGCGACCATTTGAGCTGCTTCTGGCTAGGCAAGGTGGTCTGTAAACGACAGAAGCATGATAACAAACGCCGCGGAATTTCAGCATTCG
>JBEKWX010000189.1:0-7326 GCA_049512675.1 Terriglobales bacterium
GCGCTCGTATGAAGAGTTCGCGTTCCACAAGATCTATCACCGCATCAACAATTTCTGCGGCGTGGAACTGAGCGCTTTCTATTTCGACGTGTTGAAGGACCGGCTCTACACTTCGGCGCGCAAATCGGTATCTCGCCGTGCCGCGCAAACTGCGATCTGGCGCATCGGCGAAGCATTGGCGCGGTTGCTCGCGCCGATCATGAGCTTTACTTGCGAAGAAGTCTGGCAGTACTTGCCTCCAGTCGAAGGAAGGCTGGAGAGCGTGCATCTGACGAGCTTCCCTGCGGCGGGAGACGTGCTGGGCGCGAACGGAGTTGCGAGTGCTTCTGACCCTAAGCTGGCTGAAGACTGGAAGACTGTGCTCGCGGTGCGCGAAACGGTGCTGAAAGCGCTGGAAGAGGCGCGCAACGAAAAGCTCATAGGAGGCAACTTGCAGGCGCAGGTCACGTTGACCGCAGTCGATCCGGTGTTCTCGGTGCTGGAGCGCTTCGGGAATGACTTGCGCTACTTCTTTATCGTCTCCGCCGTCGGGGTGAAAAAAGGATCGGGGAATGGAGACGCACCGGTGGTGGTGCAGGTCGGCAAAGCTCCGGGGCTGAAGTGCGAGCGCTGCTGGAATTTTTCGACACGCGTGGGCGAGGACAAGAACTACCCCTCGGTATGCGAGCGCTGCAGCGCCGTGATCAAAGAGATTGACAGGGAAATTGACGAGGCGTGACCGCGGCTTCCGCAAACGCGATAAGCTATAAGAGAAGAAGTTCTCCGGATAGATGCGCAAATATCATTTTCTGATCGCGTTGTTTGTCGTCGCTCTCGATCGCGTCACTAAGTGGACGATCGCGCACCGGCTTTCCTTGCATGACAGCATCCCGGTGATTCCAGGATTTTTTCGGATCATCCACGCCGAGAACCCGGGCGCTGCGTTTGGCATCTTTGCGGATTCTCCCTCGGGATGGAAAGTCGGCCTGCTGATTTTGTTTTCTGTGATTGCGCTGCTCATCGTCTCCGCGCTGCTCTGGAAAAACAGCCACAGCATGACCTCGACTGGAATCGGGCTGTCGTTGATTCTGGGTGGCGCGATCGGCAATTTGTGGGACCGCCTGGTCAGCCGGCACGTGGTGGATTTTCTGCTCTTCTATATTGGTCCGCACCAGTGGCCGGCGTTCAATGTGGCCGACAGCGCCATTGTGGTGGGAGCGGGGCTGCTGGTGTTTGAGATCATGTCTACTAAGTCGCCCAGCCAACAATCAGCGTAGCAAACCACTGATTCGCAAAGACCGCGAATTGCGTGGGGCACCCGGCATCTTCGACGTTCCAGCCATCGACGAACGGCGTCCCTCGATCCTCTACGGCGTGCCGTAAAGTTGCCGGTACACATTGGCATTGCGCAGGATGGCTTGCACGTATTCTCGGGTTTCGGTGAAGGGGATGGACTCGACGAACTCCTGCGGATCGCGGTAGTGGCCTTGTCCCAGCCAGTCTCCTACGCGGTCGCTGCCAGCGTTGTAGGCGGCCAGCGCATATTCGAACTGACCGTTGTACTTGTCGACCATATCTTTGAAGTAGCGGGTGCCGAGTTCGAGGTTCACGGCTGGTGTGTACAGTTGCGGCGCGCTGTATCCCTTGAGCTTGACTTGCTTGGCTACGGTCTTGCCGGTCTTCGGCAGAAGCTGCATCAGGCCGACGGCGTTGGCTCGGGAGATAGCTAGTGCGTTGAATTCGGACTCCTGCCGGATCAGCGATGCGACCAGATAGGGATCGAGTCCGTTCAGCACCGAATATTTTCGCAGATCGGGCCAGTAGGCCTTGGGAAAAAGCGCTTCCCAGTAGGGGCGCGGCAGGTCGGGGATGTCGATGGCGAAATAGTTGGGGGTCGAGCGCTTCATGATTTCAATGCCGCGATCGTAGCGGCCGCCGTCCTGATACACACGCGCCATCTCGGGCGGCGCCCAGCTTCCGCCCTCCTGGCTGGCGGCGGCCTGCAACTCGCGCACTGCCATATCCGCTAGGCCACCGTTTGAGAGCAGACGCGCTCTGGCAACGCGCAGGTTGTCGTCGGGAGGGTCGCTGGCGGTAATTCTCCCGGCGGTTGACAGGGGTGAAACGCGATCGAGCAGCGCGTAGCGCGGCGGTGGTTCGGTTGGGCTTGCTTGCGATGCGGCGCCTCCGCTCGACAAGCCTCTTAAGCGCTGCCGGCCGAACTCCGCGTAATAGTAATTGTGAAAGCGGTCGGAGAGTTTCTGATAAAACGCCCGCGCCATCGCGGGGTTGCCATCTTCTTCGGCGAGACGCGCACGCCAGTAGAGCGCGGCGGGAATTTCCGCGGAATCGGGATAGAGCGCGATTTGGTTTTCAAATCCTTGCCGCGCCTCATCGGTTCGGCCTTGCCGGAAGGCCAGCCATGTAGCCTTCCAGTGCGCATAGGATGCGCGCGCGCCATTTGGAAAGCGCTGCTGCAACTCGCGGAAGTACTCGATGGCGCGATCATAGTCGCGCTTCAGCAGGTACATGTTTCCGGCGGAAAGCAGCGCTTGTTCGAGCCACGGGCTTGAGGGTCCAAATTGCCGCAGTTCGTTGAGCGTCCGCTGTACGGCCTCTTCATCGCTGGTGGAACGCTCGGTCTCACTCAGCAGGTAAAGGCGCTGGGCTTCGGCGTCGCCCGTCTGCGCTCCCATGGCCAGCAGAATCTGGCGCGCGTCGTGGCTGCGGCCGCTTTTTTCCAGCGCTCCCGCCAGTGCCAACTGCACTTGCGGACGCTCCTCCGGACTGAGTTGGTCTTCATTAAGGAGTTCGCGGTAATCATGGGCCGCGTCGCTGTAACGTTTAGCTTTGAACAACAACTCGGCGCGGGTGCGGCGCTCGGCGAGAGAACCGGAGGTCCCAAGCTTGCGCAATTCCGTTCCCGCCACCTCCGCTTCGAAACTGGTAGGGAGGTTGAAGTAGAGATTGCGGAAAGCGCTCTCCGCCTTCTGATTATCGCCCGCCGCCTCGTAGGCGCGCCCTATCGCCAGTTCAATATCGCTGCGCACCGGAGCACGGTCTTTTGCGAGCAAAGCCGCTGCCTCGGGCGCCCGGCCTTCCTCCAGCAATGCGTTGGCATAGACGAGGTGGGCATCGCGGATGAGCAGTGAATCGGGAAAATTCTTGCTGAAATCCGCGAGCGTGGAGAGCGCCTCGGCATTGTGCGCCGTTTTCAGGTAGGCGTCGCCGAGGTAGTAGGCAACGTAGTCTCCGAGTTCGCTGGCTCCGGCCTTGGCCCGGTTGAGCGGGTCGATGGCTTTGGCGTAGTCGTGATCGAGCGTGCGGGCATAGCCGACGACGAGCCAGGCTAGCGCTCCGGCATCGGCATCCTCTTTGGCGTGGCGGCGCGCATAGGCTTCGACTCCGGCATAGGCGGTGGGAGTGCGGTCCTGCAATAACTGCTGCGCCATGACACGAAGAGTGGCGGAGGCGACAAAGGCGCGGCGCACCCGGCGCACGCGCAGAGACATGGTTTTACGCTTCTTCTTTGTAGTCTTAGTGCGGGTGCTGGTGGACGCGGCGGGCTTCCTTTTTGCCGGCGCGTTTTGTGCAGGCGTGCCCATAGCGGCCGCGCTCTTGGCTGGCGTGCTGTCAGTTGGAGTAGACGACTGGGATTGGGCAGCTGCGGACGGCAAAAAGCCGAGCCAGAGCAGGAAGAAAATACCAGCAAAAACCAGGACTGCAAAACCGCGCACTCAAACCTACCTACTGCCGAAAGTTGGCACCCAAGATGGAAAGGTCGTCTTCTGCGAGACTTCTTATTATTTCATGCTGAAAGTAATTCCCGGAAGCGGCAACGGTGTTGCCGTAACGCTTCTGGTACGTGCCACGGCTTTTCTCGATCGCTTCTTTCAGACGGTCGTAGAGATCCTTGTTTTTGCGGCCTTCGGCGACTTTGGCCTGATTATATAGTTTGATTTCGTCGACCAGCAGGCGGGCAAAACGCTCGGCCTTGCGGTGAACGCCCTGATCCGCGGGCGAGATCGAGGAAACCGGCGACGGCTCGCGAGTGGTCTCGGCCTCCGCATGACCGACCGGCAGTGGCTCGGCCGGCGCAGGCTCCATCTCAGCAACCGCAGACTGGACTTCGGTCTGGACTTCGGCGAGCGCGTTTTGGGCTTCGGCGGTGACGGCCTCGGCGGCCGTCGTTGAAAGAATTGAAGCCTCAACTGCGGCGGTGGCGGCTGACGCCGGGGCTTCGCCCGCCGACGCTGACGCTGCCATGGCGTAGACGGGAGCATGCGAGGCGAAGGGGTCGTTGGACTGCGCCACAGTGTGTGCAGCCGGAGATGACGGCGTCTCGGCCGCAGGGCCGCCATGACTGTCCAAATGATGACTGTCGGCGTGCGCCGCAGACGGTTCCTTCTGCGCTTGCTTGCGGAGCGAGTTGACCTCGAGCCACGAGCTGGTCGAAAGCACCAGCAGTTCGAGCGAGCCGGCGTCGAGCAAACCCGCGGTAGCGGTTCCGCTGTCGGCATAGACCAGTGCGGCAACTTTGTCTTTCAACATCAAGGGGAGAATCCGGCCTTCTCCGCTCGCTGGCGTTCCAAATTCCTCGAGGAAACGCGAGTCCAGATCGGCAACCGGCACGCTCGCTGCGGCGCGATCGCCGATCGCACGAACGACGGCGGGAGCGTTCTCGTCGAGCGCAAAATCCTTCACCGCATCGCTGTTGGCGAAGCCGCGCGCCTGCCATCCGGTAGCACGGCTGCCCTTGACGACAAAGAGCGCGACTCGGGCCGCGTAGCGGGCGCTGGTATCGAGTAACGCGCGCAGAATCTCTCGTTGTGAGGCGCCCAACTGAATTTCAGCGACAGCGCGCGCAAGCTCTGCCGCGCCGGAGGCTGGAGCAGCATTGTGGCTGGCTGGGTCGGCAACGATCTCCTCCATCACCCGGCGGACAATCTCGGTGCGTAGTTGGGCCGCATGGCTGTCCAGCACCTGGCCCACAACTCGTTCCACAATTGGTTCAATCCAACCGCGCTCCTTCATGCTTGCTCCGAGGTAAACCTCTTGGGGGGAGAAGGTGGTAACCTTCTAACTTCTGATTATAGGACCGCTTGCGGGCGTTGACGGGACACCTTGGTACTTGCCCTTCTGGGTTACGTAAGAACTTCGGTCGTCCCTCCGGGCTTCTCCACTTTTCCCGGCGCTGAAGCGCTGGGCAAGCTCAATCGTGCCCCCGGACTTTTCTGGCCAGGGCGGTGGAAACAACGCACCCAAAAACACGGCCAGCAAGTACAATAGCAGAGCGGATTGAGTCGCGCTGTCGGAAAAATCTGCATCAACTTACGAATGAGTACCATCCAACCCAACATAGAGCAACCGGTCAGCGACGAAATGGCGCTGGTCCGGCGGGCCAAGCGCGGCGACGATCAAGCGTTTGAAGAATTGGTACGGCGCTATGATCGCAACGTTTTCCGCATAGCACAGCACATTACGCAGAACCGCGAGGACGCGGAAGATGTGGTTCAGGAAGCGTTCCTCAAGGCGTATAGCAACCTGGAGAAGTTCCAGGAACAGTCCAAGTTTTATACCTGGCTGGTGCGGATTGCGGTTAACGAAGCCCTGATGAAGTTGCGGCGGAGAAAGCCGGAACGCACGGTTTCTCTGGACGAGGAAGTAAAAACCGAGGATGACTCGCTTCCCCGTGAGGTTGCGGATTGGAGCCCCAATCCGGAGCAGATGTTCAACCAGGCGGAGTTGCGGGACATTCTGACGCGCACCATTCAGGGTTTGCCGGCGGGGTTCCGAACGGTGTTCGTACTGCGTGACGTGGAAGGCCTATCGACGGAAGAGACGGCCCAAGCGCTGGAACTGAGCGTTCCGGCGGTGAAGTCGCGGTTGCTGCGCGCGCGCCTGCAGTTGCGCGAGCGGCTGAACCGTTTCTTTCAGAAACGGGCGAGTGGAGATGGCGACCAGTGAAGTGCTCTGAGTTTCTAAACGAGCTGACCAACTACCTCGATGGCGCGCTGGACGCCCGGACCAAGTCCGAACTCGACGATCATTTGGCTTGGTGCCACAACTGCTACGTCGTCTGCGATACCACTCGCAAAACCATCGAAATCTACCGCAACTCGGAGCTCTACGAGTTGCCCGACGATTTGCGGGTGCGGCTCCGATCGGCCATCATGAGCAAGTGTTCGGCGCACAAGAGGTCCGGCCCGGCGAGTGGCTGAACTCCGATCTCGATCTTTCGTGTTCTTCTTTATTTAGTCCTCCCGTTCTTCCTGTCGGTGCCTAAATGCCTGCAAGTGCTCGATTCCGGCGCGGCTATGGAGTGCTTTCTGTGCTATGCAGTAGCGCGAACCTTTTCCGCACTCCTAGAATCTAAGTAGTTAGAGCTCGTCTTGCTATTCAGGTCAACAGGATGAGCCAGTTTTGTCGCGTTTATTCTGTGGAGGTCAACCGATGTTTCCAAAGCTAATGGACGCCATGTTCGGCTGCCGGCACGCTCGTTACAGTTTTCCAATCACAGTGCGCGCCGGTTCGCGTCGTACCCCAGCTCCGCGGACGGGGACCTACGTCGTGTGCCTGGACTGTGGCAGAGAATTCGGCTACGACTGGCGCGAAATGAAGATCATGGGATCGCAGCCCAGAGAAGCGGCGCATTCCTTGGTTACGAAAGAAGCCGCGTAAGGACCCGCTGGTCTCTTATAGCCCGTTCATCGAGGCGTTTCGCAGCCAAAAGTGAACATTCCTCGATAACCCCTGCCAATTCCTGCTCCGCGTTTTCCCGTTTTGGATCAGCCCCAACCTCTAAAATTTCACTAACTCCTCGCCCTTCGACAGGCGCATAATTGAATCGGCGCCGACCAGCGGATCACGCTTCGGCCCTTGAGAAGCGTTCCCGCTTGCGGTCGGACGGGAGGTGCCTGTGCCTCTTTCCATGCTTCGGGAGTTCTTGGATCGCAACCGAATTCAATACATGGTGATCTCGCACTCAGTGGCCTATACGGCCCAGGGGATTGCCGCCCTCACCCACATACCGGGAAAAGAGCTGGCGAAAACCGTCATGGTTATGGTGGATGGTCGTCTCGCCATGGCGGTGGTGCCGGCTTCGTTCCGGGTGGATTTGTACCGGCTTAAGAAATATCTGGGAGCAGACTCAGTAGAGCTGGCTAGCGAGCTCGAATTTCGCGGACGTTTTGCCGACTGCGAAACCGGGTCCATGCCGCCCTTTGGCAATCTCTACGGGATGGACGTTTTCGTGGACCAGGCTCTGGCTGAGGACAAGGAAATCGCCTTCAACGCGGGTTCGCACCGTGAACTGGTGCGCATGAAATTTGCCGATTTCCGCGATTT
>JBEKWX010000190.1:0-7322 GCA_049512675.1 Terriglobales bacterium
ACCAGTTGCCGCTCTCCCGCTTTCGCAACCACGTAGCGGTTGACGGGGAACGAAGAGCCGTCGGGATGTGTGAGCCGTACCACCTCTCGCGAAGTCGGAACCCATCCCGCGCCCGGCAGGCAATGGTTCGGCGAATGGATCGTATCGCCTGCCTTCTGCGTCGGAAAGTAGGCGATGTAAAGATTTATCCATGGTTCCGGCTGGGGCTGGCTCGCGCGTTCGTAGTCGCGCATCAGAAACTCACCCGGCCCAAGGATGTCGAGGGTCTGCTTATCGAGGGGATCGTCGGTTCCCGTCCAACCGTCAATTTGCAGGGGCAGGGAACTCAGAGACGCTCGCGGAGGAAAGAACTCGCCGCGCGAATGGGCCTGGAGCACGAGCGCCGTGGCCAGCATCAGCACAGCCGCAATCCCGAAGCGCAGTGAACCGGCGTTCATGCGGGTTTCACCTCCGGGCTGCTCTTCCAGATGAACGAGATCACGCCGTGCACAGCGAACAACATGATCAGCGCCACTACGAAGATCAGCCACCCCTCAAAGATGTGGAAAAATCCTTCTGCCTTATCCGGATCCCAGTATTGCACCAGCAGCCCGGTGCCAAAAACGCGAAAGCTGTTGGCCGCCACTGCGATTGGCACCGCCGAAACAGCCAGAACCGCGCGTACCCATTTGCGAGTCTCCACCAGGTAGCCGTAGATGATGGCCAGCGTGACCAGGGTCAGAAGCGACCGGATTCCGCTGCATGCTTCCGCGACGTCCAGCGGCATGGCAGCGAGCACGATCTGGTTTCCTTGCCGCAGCACGGGAACTCCGACCAGTCGCAGCAGCCCGGTGGCGAGCCTTGAGGCCAGCAATTGAAGGGGAAACGTGAACTGTTGCAGGATCAGGGTGGGGGGTGGGATCATCAGAATCAGAAACGCCCAGGGGAAGAGGACGGCGCGAAAAAACCTCCACCCCTGAAACAAAATAATCAACCCCGCCAGAAGGATCAGCAGAGACACCCGCGCCAAAAAAATCTCCGCGCCCAAAACTCCCAGAACCAGCACAAGCAGGCTCAGCACAACCAGCGGAAGACCTGTCCATGATGGGGCTGACGTAATCGTGACCAGCTTCCTCCGGTCCTGCCAGAGAACAAACAAAGCAAACAGGGGGACGAAGATCCCGTGGGAGAAGTTAGGGTCGTGGAGCCACTGCAGGAAAAGGCGGGCGAGGATCAGAGCGTAAAGCCAGACAGTCAGCAGCAGCAACACCGCCACCTGCCAGTAGGGCAAGCCGGATGCCAAGCGATCATTCCTCTTGGGGGGCGGCGGAGCTACCTCTACTGAGTTACTCATATAGCGCGCTTGGGTCTGAGAATATGCGAAAGTCGGAGTCCGCGCAAAGTGAAAGAGCACGCAAGGCCAAGAGCAGAGGGGAAGAGCAGAAGGTGACATCTGCGCTGGTCGCTTCCACCCCCGGACCAGCGACCCGTGAGTGCCGTGAGCCGCAAGAAAAGGGAAAACCATTTCCCATTTACTCCAGCCTGCCGTCACCGGCCCGTCGTCCCTTTAGGAGGAGACCGGTTTGTCATTATTTGCAGACAGTTAGGACTTTAACCCCAAGCCAGGTGGGAAGTAATGCCCAAGGATCACCTGCGGCGTGGGCAATAAATTTCCCATTTATCCGCAATGTGGTAACGTATACCCCAAGTCGCCATATAGGTTCTCAATCGCAAGTTGTTGAAATCTAATCCTATATTGTTTTAATGGCGCATAACTTTTTTGACCGGATTGGCAGCGCGTGTGCTCAAGAGTGTAGGCGCCGTTCGTCCCCAAGGCGTCTCCCCCTGTCCTTGGTTGCGAAGTGGTGAAGCACAATAGATAGATAGTATGGGTCTCGACAGAACCGAAATCCTGACAACTGCCGGAGCACCGCCGAACAGCGGCGCTCGTGTCTGGCTCGAAAGCGTTAGCGCCGGCATGCGCACCGTTGAAGCCGTAATCCGCGAACTGTCGCAGAATGATGTTCCCGTCCTGGTAGTGGCCGAGCACGGCTCCGGCAAGGCGGCAGCGGCAGCGCGCATTCATGCTCTTTCAAGTCGCGCCGCGGAACCGTTTCATGTCTATCACGGTAGTGAAGCCAGCGAAGGAATTCTGGCTGCTCGCGACGGTCAAGGTGGAACCGTCTATCTTCAGGACGTGGGAGACCTCACTGCCGCGGCCCAGAAGGAGTTGGTCCGCCAGATCGGTTTGAATGGCACTCGCGACGGCAATAGCGGCGTCCAACGCCGTGTGCCTCGTTTCATTTGCGGAACCTCGCGCGAGTTGGAGGCCGAGGTCAAGGCCGGCAAGTTCCGCGAGGATCTCTATTATGGAATCAGCGGAGTTTGTTTGCGGATGCCTCCCTTACGCCAGCGGAAGGAAGACATTCCTGTTCTGCGCGACTGGTTCCTCTCGGCCGCTGCCCGTGATTTTTGCCGGTCTGTGCCGGTCCTCAGTCCCGAGACCCAGAATTTCTTCCTGGAATACAGCTGGCCGGGAAACATTCGCGAACTGAAAGACGCGGCTCGAGCCATTGTCGCCCTGGGTGATGAAACGCTCGCCATGGGAGGATTGCGCTCGCTTCTGCGGCGCGTCGATCGCGGCGGCAATGGCGAGAAAATTTCTCTCAAAGATGCGGCCCGCGCCGCTTCACGCGAAGCCGAGAGGGAAATCATTCTGCAGGTCTTGACTCGCACCCGCTGGAACCGGCGCCGGGCCGCGCAGGAGTTGCAGATCAGCTATAAAGCGCTCCTCTACAAGATGAAGCAGATCGGATGCGAAGAGTACGGGGCGTGATGGCAAGATGGCAAGGTTTCAAGGCTGCAAAGTCTCAAAGTTTCGCGACATTGAAACTTTGAAACCTGAGGTTGAGAGGAATAGATATGAAATCAGCATGGAAAGCGGCAGTTGCGGCACTGTTCTTGATGAGCAGCATCGCATTGGCGCAGGATGCGCCCGCCCAGCCCGCCGACAGTTCCGCTGCCAACGTCGCTTCTGACAAGGCCGCGTCTGACAAGGGCGCTTCCGACAAGGTCACGAATGTCGTTCCGGACAGTCAGGCCGGACTCGGGTATGTTATCGGCCCCGAGGATGTGCTCCACATAGCCGTCTGGAGGGAGCCCGACCTTACTGCCACTTTGCCGGTGCGTCCCGACGGCAAAATCTCTCTTCCCCTGCTCAACGATGTGCAGGCTTCAGGCCTGACGCCCCAGCAGTTGGCCGGCTCGCTGACGGAGAAGCTGAAAAAATACGTCGCTGATCCGCGCGTCACGGTGGTGGTGACTCAGATCAACAGCAAGCGGGTTTATATGGTCGGCGAAGTGTTTCATCCCGGGCCCATGCCGTTGATTGCCAACATGACGGTTCTGCAAGCACTGTCCAGCGCCGGATTAAACCAGTTTGCCAACACGAAACGCATTTACGTTCTGCGCACCGAGAACGGCAAGCAGCAGAAACTGCCGGTGAACTATCGCAAGCTGGTCAAGGGTGAACTGATCGAACAGAATTATCTATTGCAGCCGGGGGATGAAATTGTCGTCCCGTAAAGGATATGCGGTCCTGGAGGGACTGCGGATGAAGAGCATGGCAAAAATGCACACAATCAGGATGGCGCTGCTGGTTTTCGGAATGAGTATCTGCGCGGCCGCCCAGGACAGTTCCCAGTCTCCGCCAGCGACCACTCCGGTGCCGGCCTTCGGCCAGAACGCGCCGGTGCTGAACCCGGAGAACCCTCCGGTATCGGGCCTGGACGAGCCCGCGCTCAACCTCCATACGGCCACTCGCAGCTTCATCTCGCCTGCTTTGCAGGTGAGCGAATCGGCGGACACGAACGGGGGCAACCAGCTCGGCAACACCGATTTAGTAAATACCACCCGCATTCTCGGAGCTCTCGATCTCCAGCAATTCTGGCCCAAGAGCGATCTCTTTCTCGAGTACATCGGCGGCGGAGCGTTCTACAACAATCCCTTTTACGTGACTCAATTGCAAGCCGTCGGCCTGGATGCCGTGACGCGCTGGCGAACTGGCCAGGTGACGTTGCGCGACGCCTTCAGTTACCTGCCCGACGGTGCCTTTTCCATCGGCGCTTATGGTGGTCTTCCGGGGTTGGGTCTTGCCACCGGCAACATGAGCAACGGGATGGCGGGGGGTGTTGTGCCCGGCACCCAAGCCTTCGGCAGCGGTCAGTTCGGTGCGATTGGGGACATTCCCCGGCTCGCGAACACGGCGATTCTCGATGTCGTTCAAGCCATCAATCCGCGCTCCGCGATCACCGTGGTGGGCGCATTCAGCAACGCTCATTTCTTCGACGACCCGGCTCTTCTGATCAACAGCGACGAGGTCACAGTCGAGGGAGGCTACAGCCATCTGCTTTCACGTCACGATCAGATCGGCGTCGTTTACGCTTATCAGCTGTTTCAATTTCCGCAAGTAACCGGCGGCCAGATTGAAAACCAGATTGTCAATCTGCGCTGGAGCCATACCATCACCGGAAGGATGAGCCTCATTGTCGGAGCCGGTCCGCAGTACACCGACGTGGAAATAGGTGGCAACTACGCGCATTGGTCCGTGAGCGCCCGGGTTCAGCTGCGTTATAAATTCGGCCATGCGTCGCTGATTGCCAGCTACGAAAAATTTACTTCGGCGGGATCGGGCTTCTTCTTCGGCGCCAACACCCAGTTAGCGCGGCTCGGGTATACACGCCCACTAGGACGCACTTGGGAGTTCTATGGCGATCTGGCCTACTCCTATAACACGCAACTTCAGTTGTCCAATGCTCCGATTGGGGCCATCGGTGCGAGCAGCTACAACGAAGGTACCGGTGGGGCAGTTTTCCGCAAACACCTGGGACGTACTTACGACTTTTTTGCCGCTTATCGCTTCGGCGAGCTGGCCTTCAATAATCCGACCAGCTTTGGTGGTCCTCCCGGCAGAATCTCGCAGCGCCAGATCGGCGCGGTTGGAGTGGAATGGCATCCCACGCCGACTCGTATCGAATAATTTTTGGCCGTCTCTGGCGGCCGGATTGGTGAACAGTTATGAGTGAGAATCGCGAACTGACAATGGACGATTATCTGGCGATGCTACGGAGGCGCCTCAAGGTCATTTTGATCCCGACCCTGATTGCCCCGATCGCGGGCTTCATGGTCTCTTATGTCTTCCCGCCGAAATATACCTCCCAGTCCACGGTCCTTGTGGAAGGCCAGAAGGTGCCCGACAACTACGTCATGCCGGTTATCACTGCCGATTTTACCCAGCGCGTCCAGACTCTCAGCCAGGAGGTTCTAAGCCCCAGCCGCTTGCATCCCGTGATTCAGAGCCTTGCCATTGTCAAGCCCGAGGACGAGGGCAAGCTCATCGCAGAGATCCAGCAAAATATGCAGGTCGAGCCGGTGATCACCTCGATGAGCGCTGTCGCTTCCGGGGGAGGAATGTCTGGCGCCAAGAAAAAGAAGCCCTCGGTTACCGACGAACCCGTGCCCGGCTTCACCGTCAACTACACCGACAGCAACGCAGTCCGCGCACAGAGAATCTGCAACGCATTGACCGATCTGATCCTGACGGAGAACCTGAAAGAGCGCGGCGAAATCGCCCAAAGCACTACCGAGTTTCTCGGCCGCCAACTGGAAGACGCCAAACGCACGGTTGACGACCAGGATGCCAAGCTCGCCGCCTTCAAGAAGCAATACATGGGTCAGTTGCCCACTGACGTCGACAACAACATGCGCATGTTGATGTCGCTGAACTCGCAACTCGACGCTACCACCCAGACCCTGAGCCGCGCCCAACAGGATAAGGCCTACACCGAAAGCATGCTGGCGCAGCAAACGGCCGCCTGGAAAACTTCGCAGTCCAGTACCAATCCGCAGACCCTGGAACAAGGATTGACCCAGCTGCAGGCGCAATTGCTGCAACTGCAGGCGCGCTACACCGACGATCATCCCGACGTGATCAAAACCAAGGCTGACATCGCCGAGATCGAAAAGAAGCTCAAGGAGGTCAAGGCCGCGGCGGCCGCGGACGCCGGTACCGCCGACAGCAGCGACAAGGGCAGCGCCTCCGAACCGCCTGAAATTCGCCAGCTCCGTCTGCAGGTTCACCAGTACCAGGGCGTGATCGAGCAGGCCACAGTCGACCAGAAGAGGCTGCAAAGTGCGATTAGCGTCTACCAGAGCCGCACCGCCATGAGCCCGGGCATCGAGGAGCAATACAAGCAGCTCACCCGCGACAACGATAACGCCCAGGTGTTCTACCGCGATCTGCTCGCCAAGAAAAGCTCCTCCGGACTAGCCAGCAAGATGGAGAGCGATCAGGAGGGCGAGCAGATGCACATTGTGGCCGCGGCTGCCCTGCCGGATGCTCCCAGTTTTCCCAACCGCCCGATTCTTGCCGCAGGCGGCTTGGGTGTGGGCTTGGTGCTCGGCGCCCTTATCGCCATCATTCTGGAGTTCGGTGACAGGTCCATCCGCACCGAAAAAGATGCTACTGCCATCATGGACTTACCCCTCCTGATTTCCGTACCGTGGCTGGGCGAGGACGAGGACGATGCCGGCAATGGCACCGCCCGTCGCCGTTTCTGGGGCCGCAATGATCCCGCCCCACCAAAAGATCACGAGCACGTCGAGGTCTAGCGTAAGGTTATGTACAAAGAATTTTTTGGACTTAGGGCCAACCCGTTCAACGTCAATCCGGACCCGCGCTACCTGTTTCTCACGCGGCACACCGAAGAGGCGCTGGCCTGCCTTACCTATGGCATACAAAGCCGCAAAGGCTTCGTGTTGCTTACCGGCGAGGTCGGCACCGGCAAAACGACGCTGATCAATAAATTGATGGAGTGGCTGCGCCTGCAGCAGGTGGCTACCGCCTTCATCTTCAACTCGCGCATGGACGTGCCCCAGCTCCTCGATTTCATGATGGCCGATTTCGGTATTCCTTGCGACACCAAGTCGAAGAGCCAGCTCCTGCAGCGCCTCTACAACTGGCTGCTCGATCGCTATCGCGCTGGTGAAACTGCCGTGCTGGTTATCGACGAGGCCCAAAGCCTCTCCGACGAGGTGCTCGAAGAGATCCGGATGCTCACCAATCTCGAGACCTTCACCGAAAAGCTCCTGCAGATCGTTCTGGTCGGACAGCCGGAACTCGAACAGCGCCTCAAGCAGCCCCAGTTGCGCCAGTTGCGTCAGCGCTTGACGCTGCGCGCCAAAACTCATCCGTTCAATCTCGAGGAAACCAAGTCCTATATCACGCAGCGCCTGCGCATCGCGGGGTCAAACGGCGAGATGATCTTCGATTCCAACGCCACCGT
>JBEKWX010000191.1:0-7281 GCA_049512675.1 Terriglobales bacterium
GTCTTCTCCGTCGCTACCGGCAATTACTACACCGCCACCGACATCACCAATGTCTCAGGCAGCGACCCCGGCGGTAACGTCGCCGTCTATAGCTCACGGCCCGCTCGAGTCGGCAATCCCAATGCCAAGCCTTGCATTCCGGGAACGCTGTTTAACACCTGCGCGTTTGCGGACAACAGCACCATCCCCGGAATTATCCCCCTCGGAACATTCGGCGACGCCGGACGCAACATCATCGAGGGCCCGGGATACAAAACCTGGGACACTTCTCTGGTCAAACAGTTTCCAATACGCGAACAAATGCATCTTGAATTCCGCGCGGAATTCTTCAACGCACTCAACCATGTGAATTTTTTGTTTGGGCAGTTTGGCGCGATCAGCGCCGAGCCCACCCCCTTAGAGCTTGGTCAGACTGGATTCGGATACCCGCTGGCAGCGCGCGCGCCGCGACAGATCCAATTTGCGCTGAAGCTTTATTTCTGAAACCGCTTTCGAGTCGAGTGATGCCTTCAAACGGTTTGCTCAACGAAGAACGCCGCCGCGAAATCCTCGGGGTCCTGCACCGCGATGGACGCGTGCTCGTTAAGGACCTAGCCCGGCATTTCCGTATTTCGCAGATCACGATCCGCAAGGATCTGGAGTTTCTCGACGGCCAGGGGGTCATCCAACGTACTCACGGCGGCGCTCTGCCCGTGGCAGCCGGCGCGCTGCTCGATCCGACACTGCGCGAGAAAGAGAAACTCCACCGCAAGCAGAAGACGCAGATTGCCCACGCCGCAGCCCGCTTAGTCGAAGAAGGTCAGTCCGTGCTGCTCGATTCCGGAACCACAACGACGGCCATCGCGCGCGCCCTGAAAGACATGGGGCAGCTCACCGTGATCACGAACGCGATCAATATCGCGGCCGAACTGGCGGGCACGCACATCGAAGTGATCCTGACCGGAGGCATGCTGCGCAAGAACTCGTTTTCTCTGGTTGGTCCTCTGGCCGAGCGGACTCTGCGCCAACTCAGCGCTGACATCTTGTTCCTCGGCGTCGATGGCTTCGACACTAAGGCTGGCCTTTTCACCCCGAATTTATTGGAGTCGGAAGTGAACCGGGCGATGGTCGAAATTGCCCGCCGGACAATCGCGGTTTGCGACTCAAGCAAGTTCGGGCGTCGCAGCCTGTGCAACATTATGCCGGTTACGGCGGTCCATGAAGTAATTACCGACAAGCGGATCCCGAAATCAGATTTGCACGCGCTGAAAGAGGCCGGAGTAAAAGTCACGTTGGTGTGAGCGGAGCCAAAAAGAGAGCCAATGAAATCGTCTGCGACAACGGAGCAAGGCCAGCGCACTTTGAGCGAGATCTTTTCTCAGCCCCAGTGCTGGAGAGCGTGTCTGGCAAAGCTGGCGGTCAGCCCGGAACTTCGTGCGGCCGTTCAAATGGCGCGGCCCGGAGCGGAGTGGGTCTTTATAGGTTGCGGAACGAGTTACTATCTTGCGCAGGCCGCTGCATCGAGCTTCAACTATCTCAATCTGCCCGCGCGCGCTGTCCC
This sequence comes from Terriglobales bacterium, assembly GCA_049512675.1. Classification (GTDB taxonomy): domain Bacteria; phylum Acidobacteriota; class Terriglobia; order Terriglobales; family Acidobacteriaceae; genus Acidiflorens. The sequence continues at coordinate 1,541 of JBEKWX010000191.1, forward strand.
CGCTTCGGATCTTCTGATGTATCCTGGACTAATTCTGCACGCCGGCCGGGACTATATTCCAGTCGTGGTTTCACGCTCCGGCCGTACTTCGGAGGCAGTCCGCGCCGCGCAAATGCTTGAGAAAGATCGCAATCTTCGCACCATCGCCATCACCTGTGCCGATGGCCAGCCGCTGGAGCCCGCATGCAGCGTGACGTTGAATCTTCTCGACGCCGACGAACAGAGTACGGTCATGACACGATCGTTTACGTCTATGCTACTGGCGCTGCAATACCTCGCAGCCGTGGTCTCGGGTAATGAAGTTTTTCTTCGCGCATTACTCGAGCTCCCGCAACAAGTCGAACCCCTTATGAGAGAAATTCCGCAGCGGCTGCGGTTGTTTGTCGAGTCTCGCAGTTTTTCGGATTTTGTTTTCCTGGCGCAGGGCCCACTATTCGGCATTGCCTCGGAGTGCATGTTGAAAGTGACCGAATCATCGTGCTCCTATGCCCAGGTGTTTCACTCTCTGGAGTTCCGTCACGGTCCGAAATCGATCGCGGGTCCACAGATGCTGATCACGTTCGTTATGTCAGAAACTTCTTACGGCGCGGAAGTCGAATTGCTCGAGGAGATGAAAGCTCTGGGCGCGGCCACCATGGTGATTGCGAATCGCGTCGATGACCGGGCTCGGCGTGCTTCTGACTTCGCCATCGAACTTGGCCTCCAGTCACCCGAGTACACGCGCCCCGCGGCTTTCGCGATCTGGGGTCAACTGTATGGGGTTTACTACGGGCTCAAGAAGGGCCTCAATCCCGACTCGCCAAGAAACCTGACGCGCGTGGTTGAACTTGCGGACGGCCACTAGAACCAGCAGTTACTAACTGGCAGTAAGCCAACAGGGCTGCTCCATGTCCATGCTTGATATCACGATCGCCGGGGAGATCAATCTTGACCTGATCCTCTACGGTTTGCCTGAACACATGCCCACGGAATGCGAACTGCTGGCCAGCGGCTTTGCCATCACGTTAGGCAGTTCCTCGGCCATCCTGGCGCATAATCTCGCCGCTCTTGGCAGCCGCGTGGGGTTCGTCACCAAGGTTGGCGATGACTCTTTCGGAGCCCTCGCGGTGGAACGACTGCGTGAACGCGGTGTAGACCTGGCCGGCATCGCGCATGGCGCAAAGTCCGGCGTGACGCTCATTCTCCCCCACGGACCCGAGCGCCACATCCTGACGTATCTGGGCACAATCTCCGAGCTGCGCTTCGAGGATCTCGACCTTGATTATCTGGCATCGGCGCGCCACTTTCATATGTCGTCGCTGTTTTTGCAGCGTGAGCTGTTGCCACGTGCGCCAGAACTCTTTCGGCGGATGAAGTCCGCCGGACTGACCACCTCGCTCGACACCAACGACGATCCCGACGATCGCTGGGACAGCGTCCTTGAGATCCTGCCTCACGTGGACATCCTGCTGCCGAACGAACGCGAAGCGATGAAGATTTCCCGGGCTGACGACTTGGAAACCGCGCTTTCGCGGTTGGCACAAATGGTGGAAACCATCGTGGTCAAAATGGGTGCCAACGGAGCCGTTGCTATTCGGGATGGGCACCGATTCAGCGCACCTGCCGTGCCGGTAACGGTCATCGATCCGATTGGTGCAGGTGACAGCTTCGACGCCGGGTTCCTCCACCAATTTCTCCGGGGGGCGGATCTCACCAAGTGCCTGGCCTACGGAAACCTGTGCGGAGCATTCTCCGCCACCGACTGTGGCGGCACGGAAGCGTTCCGCGACACCTCCCGAATGCAAGAATTTCTCCGGTGAACATCACTTACTTATTCGCAAGTCCGTGTTCAGCCGTCCGTCGTGCAACCCGGTGATGTGCTCGTGATGGTGGCTATCTTCATTGATGCGCGTGGACAACTAACCGGTGGCCGAGCACCGATGATGTGAACAGTGCGATGCATACGGTCACGAACAGAAGCCACAGCTTGTCGAGGAGAAACCTCACATCCATATCAGCCTACTCGTCCTCTGTTCAGGTTTCTGTATAAACTCCCTCGCATCACTGGTTGTTGGACTTATTCGTTGGAGATTTTCTATTAAGTTCAGCTAGCAACAATTTCGCAGACGCAGGCGCCGTTACCGCGCCTTTGAACACAATGTCTTGTGCGCTCAGTTCTTTCCCATATAAGCTTTTGTTGGCGTCATTGTCGGCGCGAAGGGTTGAGCCAGCCAGAGAAATTCCAGCAAATAGTCCACGAGCACGAGAATATGAAAGGATCTCGGCTCGCATCGTCACGTCGGTTTCGGCAGACGCGTTCCGCCCGACTGGGCCTGCCGCCGCGGACACGTCACCCCCCAGCTTGACCTTGCTGATGAGGATGCTCTTGGCCGATCGAGGACTCATCAGCAGCAGTACGAAGTCAGTCGCCTGCCCGCCCAACTGCAAACCAAAGCTGCCACCTTCGAGCGCCATCATGGTCGGCGCACCCCAGGGACCCTTGAAATCCTCGCCGCCACGGCAGGTCATGACACCGCGGCCGTAACTTCCGCCAATTCCGATGGCGAATTTCAGCACGGAGGGCAGAACGACAACACAGTCCGCCTTGTCGATTACACTTTGCGGAATGTCATCGGGAATATTCAAAATTTCCTTCATTACAGTTCCAGCATTTGCAACGCGCTCCTCTTCCTTCTTTTGCCCAAAAGCGGACAAACTCATCATCGCAAGCAGAACTACTACAACCCAAACTGTCTTCATATTCTCTCCTCAACAAAGTGGCTTGAAAATCCGCAACTGGAATTTGACTCTCGTCTAGTAAGTGCTGTCAACTCTGATTTTTCTGGCGCCCAGGCTTAACCGACGCCTGAATACGTGTGTCTCACTGTCCGAACATGGGTAGAATGCTGCATGCAGATTGAACATGCGTTGTTCGCGGCCATTGCGGATCCTGGTGTGCTGGATATGTCTACGTCGCCGACCGCGGCCTTGCCCAGGTCTATGCTCGAGTTATTGGAGGCAGGATGCAAAGCGGAGTTCGACAGCACCGGAATACCCCATCTCCGCATATTCAATCGGCTCGACGAGATATTTAAGGTGAAGCCTTGCTATTCATGCTTAAAGGAGTGCGGTATGAAAATTGATCGGTTCGTGAAGTTCCTTCTGTTGGTAATCGCTGTTCCCCTGGCCGGACTCGCCCTACGCCCCTACCTGGCTCCGCTGGTAGTGGAAGCGCAATCCGGCGAGGGCTACCCATTTTATATTGAGCCCGGCACCTCCATGCTGCGCGCCCCGGATGGCAGCCGCCAGGTGCTGGGTAAAGTCGTGGTTGACATGCGTAACGGCAATGTCTGGGGATTTCCCACGATGACCAAAGATCCCTACCCCGCCGCCGGAACTCAAACCACTCCGCAAACATCGCATCCGTTTTTGCTGGGCAAGTTCGCGTTGGCGGATATGGATAAGTGAGCGGTTTTATCGTAGGTTGAGGCCATTGCTTTTGCTGCCTCAACGGGAGTCATTGTGGGTATAGGGCTCGATTATCCTTGTGTCTGCCGCTCGAAGTAAAAGGCAATGCCCAACGCCAGAATCAGGGCCGCGACCCCGAACAAGGTCAAGCCGGGCGTGGTGCTGGGTTCTTCGATGATGGCCTTCCGCGCCATGGCGATGAGCGCAACTTCCAGGACAACGCGCACATGAATGGTGTCTTTCTTCAAGTACGCTTTCAGCGTCTCCAACAGTTCGACTCCGATCAGCACCAGCAGGAAGTATCCAAAGATTTCGAGCAGACCCTGCACCGGAATGAGAAACCGGGGCGGTTTCCAGATTTCTTCACCGATCAACACCGCCAGGTGCGCCGTGGAGAGCACCACGACCACGAGGAGCATTCCAGCAAGCACCATGACGGTAAACCTCTGGATTTTCGCGAGCAGCGTGTCCAACACAATCTCCTCCGCGCCGGTGCTCCGGCCTGTTCGCAGTTAGGTTCAATAACAAGATCCGTTGCTGTCGGAATGAGGTCGAGTTTTTTGTGTCCAGTATCGCAGGAGAGTCTGCACTAACGGGACTGCTTCCGCTGGATTGAGGGGACAGAGGAACTGGTCGGAAGTTCAGATCCTCTCTACCCGACCAATCTCAGAGCATCTTCCTGTCTTTAGAATCATCCAAGAAAGCCTATGCAGACTCGACATCTGGGCAACTCTGACTTGGAGATAACTCCCATCGGTATTGGCGCATGGGCGATGGGCGGCGGCGACTGGGCTTTCTCCTGGGGACGGCAGGCGGACGATGACTCGATTGCGGCGATTCACGCGGCGCTCGATGCCGGCGTCAACTGGATCGATACTGCGGCCGTGTACGGACTTGGGCACTCGGAAGAGGTCGTCGGCAAAGCGATCGCAGGACGTGCGCACCGTCCTTATGTCTTTACCAAGTGCAGCCTGGTGTGGAACGACCAGCGCGAGATTGGGCACAGCCTGAAAGCTGCCTCCGTGCGCCGCGAACTGGAAGCAAGCTTACGGCGGCTGCGGGTGGATGCGATCGATCTCTACCAGATCCACTGGCCCGATCCAGAGTCCGAGATCGAAGAAGGTTGGCAGACGCTGGCCCAAATCCAAAAAGAAGGCAAGGTTCGTCACATTGGCGTATCGAACTTCAACGTGGCCCAGATGAAGCGGGTCGCGAGGATCGCTCCCATCACCTCGCTGCAGCCGAACTACAACATCGTGACCCGCGACATCGAAAAGGATGTTCTGCCCTTTTGCCGTGAGCAGCACATCGGCGTCATCGTCTACTCCCCGATGAAGTCGGGACTGCTGACCGGCAAAATGACACGCGAGCGCATCGCGTCGTTGCCGCCAGACGACTTCCGCCCGAGAACCCCCAGCTTTCAAGAACCTCTGCTGAGTCGCAACCTTGGGCTGGTGGAGGTGCTACGCGGGATCGGTAAGCGTCACAGCCGCACGCCGGGCGAGGTCGCGATTGCCTGGACGTTGCGCGATCCGGTCATCACTGGAGCGATTGTGGGTATGCGTTCCGCCGAGCAGGCAAAGCAGATCGTGCGCGCGGCAGAATTCCGTCTGAGTTCCGATGAGATTCTCGAAATCGAGAAGTATCTCAAGGCGAATCCAGTTGCTGCATGAGATGGAAAGCTCGCGTCGAAGACGTCACGATTGATCTGACGGCCAGCGCGACGGATATCAGGTATACTCGTCGGCCATGAAATCAGGGACCAAGTCTCGCCTGCATTTTGCCGCGCTGCTCTGCGCGCTCGCAGCCTCACTCCACTGCATTCCCCTTTTGGCGCAAGATCGGGATCCTGCACCCTCTCGCGCCGCAGCCGTGCTCGACTCCATGCCGCACGCGAAAAAGATCGATCAGGTTGCACTCTCTCCCGATGGAACTCAGGTTGCCTACATCGCCGATGGACAGCTCGCGGTGACACCGGTACGCGGTGGCTCTCTACAAGCGATCTCCGTGGAAGAGCTTCCGCTGCGCGAGGTCACATGGTCAGCGGACAGCAAACAGCTCGCATTCCTCGCTGACTTACCGGGCGACGTTCCCGTAGCTCAAGTCTGGACTGCGGCAATCGACGGTAGTGCTCCGGCCAAGCGGGCGGAATTAAAAGGTTATGCCCAAACACCTCGTTTTTCTCCCGACGGAAGGAACTTGGCGATCCTCTTCACTAAGGGCCTCCCGCGCGTGGCTGGTCCACTGGAGCCGATGACCCCGCTCGCCGGGGTGATTGACGACCAGATCTACGA
>JBEKWX010000192.1:0-7262 GCA_049512675.1 Terriglobales bacterium
GTGCTGGGCGGGAAGATGCTGACCAGCGGGCTGTGGGATAAAGTTGGCCTTTCGTGGGACGAAGTGCACCAGGGCGAGAACGCCACCATGTTCACCGGAACCCACGATTACACGCCCGCCGAATGGGGCCGATTCCAGGCTTGGCTCGACCGCGTGTATGTGGACTTCACCGGCAAGGTTGCCGATGGGCGCAAGCTGCCGAAGGAAAAAGTGCTGGAGATTGCGAAGGGGCGGATCTGGACCGGCCAGGATGCGAAGAACCTGGGCTTGGTAGATGAGCTCGGCGGCTACGATACGGCGCTGAAATTGGCAAAGAAGGCGGCGGGAGTTCCTGAAGGCGAGGACGTTAAGGTCGTGGTCTATCCGCGGCCGAAAACTTTTTACGAGAGCGTGATTGAGCGCCGCGGCCCGGATAACAGCGACAAGGAAGCCGTTGGGCAAACGCTGGCGAAGATTCTAGAGGTGGTGCAGCCAGTGGCGCGTGAACTGGATGCGGCAGGAATCAAGGGAAAGGATGCGGATCAGGACGATGTGCTGCGGATGCACCCAGTAGCCAGTAGCAGGCAATGACTCGTGTAGAGACGGGGCTTGCCCCGTCTCCGTTGGATTTGGCAAGAAGCGCGGCGGGAGACGCGGCAAGCCGCGTCTCTACAGTTACAAACCCAGCTTTTTTACTTCATCGTTGTAATACTTGCGGTAGAGGATCGACCATTCCTCCGAGCCCTCGATGATGGTACGACGCTGGCTTTCGATTTTTTGGCGCGCGGCCTGGTCGATGCGAGCTTCCTGCATCATTAGTTCTTCCAGAATCTTGCGGACTTCGAGGCGAATGGTGTTGCGGTCCTCGATGAAGTCAACCTCGTCCATTTCGGCTAAGGCGTCGGTCACAACGTGGGCGAGTTTGTTGACTTTGTCGCGGCTCAATCGCACGGCGGGGGCTCCAGCGCGTCCTCCAGTTCCAACACTAAAGAACAGCCTTGTATTTTTTCACCAGCTCGGTCTTCACTTTGCGGAACATTTCCTGGTAATTGGCGCCGCTCTTCTGCATTTCTTCGGAATACGCTTCGAGGATGACGCGCACCTCGTCGTTAATGCGGTCCTCAAGCGCCAGTTCTTCGAGCAGAGCGGCGTGCACCTTCTCGGTAAGAGCAGGCACCGCCTTGGTCTCGATGAGACCGCCTGCCACCAGTTTCTTGGAAACCTCGCGGGCCAGATAGCCCACATATTCTTTGGAAAAGAGCATGATGAAAGCGCTGTTTTTGTAAGCGGAAAGTTTAACACAAGCGAGGCAGTCGTTGGTCGCTGGTCGTTAGTCGTTCGAAAGCCGAGGCGTTCGCCACCCGAGTCAACTCGCATCGACAGGTCGAAGGCAACATTTCGCAGAAAGGGTTTGCCAACGACCAACGACTAGCGACCAACGACCGTCCTCGGCCGGGCAGTGGCGGTGAGTGGGGCCAAGCCTTACAATAATGGAATTCCATGTTTTCCATCCCAATGTCTCCACACCCAGACGACCTGACGGGCATGAAAGAAGATATGACGGCCTTCATTGAAGGTCTGGGCATGCGCCGCTTCTTCGGCTATGTCGAGTGCGAAGAGATTCCCAGCGTGTTGTGGGACTCGGGGCAGAATCCGGATGGCTGGAAGGATTTCGTGGAACTGGCCAAGTCGACGGGGGCACCCTTCCTGACCATGCATTCCTGGGCGCTCAACCGCGAAGAGTTGGACCGCTTGTCACAGCAACTCGCCGACAGCGATTACAAAAGCGAAGAAGATATGGAAGAAAGCCGCTGGCTGAAGAGCTACGTCGGGAAAACCGGATTCGTGCAACTGGGATGGGCGTACCAGGGATGCGTCTTCGTCTATGAAGCGGGCACGGAATGGTACGAGCGTTATCAGCAGCTGCGCGAACTAGCGGATGATACCGGCGGATTCATGATCGACGAGCCGGACCAGGACGAGGAGCGGTAACATGATTGTAGAAATTTTCTGCTCGGCTGCTTTCGGAAATTCGGAACTGTGAAATCATCCCGCCTCATTTGTTTCTCTTCTCCAAATGCGATGGATCGCCAATCCGCTGAATTCTCCGAAAGCCAGGGTTCTCGAAGCTGCGCTGCATGATTCAAAACTAAGAATCTCTCCTTCTGCCTTGCCTGTGCTTGCCGATCTTCTTGCCGGCCGTGGGATCGAAGAGCCGGAGGCCGCTTTCGGTTTTCTTTCGCCTGAACTTGGCGACCTGCACGACCCGCTGCTAATGAGCGGGATGAAATCCGCTCTTGATCGACTGGAAGCGGCCGTAGAGCGCAAAGAGAAGATTCTTATTTACGGCGACTACGACGTTGACGGCACAACGGCGATCGTCATTCTCAAAACGGCGATCGAGCTTTGCGGCGGGGCGGCTGACTTTCACGTGCCGCACCGCATCCGCGAAGGCTATGGCATGCGCGACGAGGTCATCGAGCGCGCCGCCGCCGACGGCGTGCGGCTGATCATCAGCGTGGACACTGGCATCCGCGCGTTCGACGCGGCCGAAACTGCGCGGCGCACCGGAGTGGACCTGATCGTTACCGATCATCACTTGCCGGGGATGGACGGGGTTCCGCAGGCGCTTGCCGTTGTTAATCCCAACCAGGAGGGTTGCGATTATCCCTGCAAGCATTTGTGCGGCGCGGGCGTGGCGTTCAAGCTGGCCCAGGGATTGATGCAGCGGCGGCTGGACGCGAAGGATCAGTCGCGCCTGCTGATGTCGTTCATGAAAGTTGTGGCCATTGCGACCATCGCCGATGCTGTTCCGTTGCTGGGCGAGAATCGCGTATTCGCAAAGCTTGGTTTGCAGGGGCTGCGTCGTCCGGTGAACGTTGGGCTGAAGGCGCTGCTTGAAGTTGCGAAGCTCGGCGACGGGCGGACGCTGACCGCGACCGAAGTCGCCTTCCGCATTGCGCCTCGCCTGAATGCTGCAGGACGCATGGACGTGGCTCGCGACGTGGTGGATCTTTTCAACGAGAAAGACATGGAGCGCGCGCGGAAGATTGCCGGCCGGCTTGACCAGTTGAACGCCGAGCGGCAGGAAGAAGAACGGCGCATTATGGACAGCATCGAGCGCCGTCTGGAAGAAGAGCCCGCTTTGCGCGAAGCCTATTGCGTGGTGCTGGATGGCGAAGGCTGGCATCGCGGCGTGATTGGCATCACGGCGTCACGGGTGGTCGAACGCCACGTGCGGCCAACGCTCGTCATCTCGCGTGAGGGAGACGAAGCGCACGGCTCGGGACGATCGATCCCGGCGTTTCACCTGTTGCATGCCATCGAATCCTGCCATGAGCTGTTTTCCCGCTATGGCGGACACGCGCACGCTGTGGGCTTTGCGCTGCCCAGCGCGAACGTGGAGAAACTGCGCGCGCATCTGGATGGCTACGCGCGCGCCCGGCTCACTCCCGCCGATTTCGAACCGCAACTGGAGTTCGATCGGGAACTGACGCTGGGAGAAGTTACTCCTGAACTTCACCAGGCGCTGCTTTTGCTGGAGCCTTTTGGGATGGAGAATCGGGAGCCCATTTTCGCGGCGCGGGCGGTGCGGCTGATGGCGCCTCCGCAGGCGGTGAAAGACAAGCATGTTCGGCTGCGGGTGTCGCCCGCCATCAATGGCAGAGTTGCGGGCGCGGTTGCGGCGGCGACGGCAGCGCAAGACTTCACTCCCCGCTGCCATCCCGACGCGGCAGCAATTCCGAAACGAGATAGTGTGGTGACGGGGCTCCGCCCCGTCCCGGCGGGGCAAAGCCCCGCCGCCACACAATCTACATCTTCCTGGCGCGACAACATTGCATTTAAAGCGATGGGCTGGGGCCTCAAGGAATCCTGCGACCGTCTGCAGTTGCTGGCCGGGGACCGCCTGGATATCGCCTACTCGCTCGGCATGAACGACCATCCTGAATTCGGCGGGTTGGAGCTGACTTTGCGCGACGTGGTGCGCTCTCGGTGAGTGCACTGGCTTCTATAGTGAGTAAGTGCTGCCTACTTCTCATTGCGAAAAGGGCTAAGCTCCGGCATAATAATGGTTTGTCTTTACCTCGCCGGACTCTTCCGGGCAAAGGATACCGAAGTCTGTGTTAATGATTCGACTGGCGCGCTTTGGGGCGCGCAAACAACCATATTACCGAGTGGTGGTAATTGAGAAGGAACACGCTCGCAATGGCCGCCCGGTGGAAGTGGTGGGCACCTACAATCCGCGGACCAATCCCGCGACTTTCGACCTGAAACGGGAGCGCATTGAGTACTGGGTTGGAAAGGGCGCACAGCTTTCGGATCGGGTCAGGAAACTGCTTGCTCTCCCCCGCGCCGGCTGCGGCCGCCTCGGTTGCCTAATGTCGTGACCTCAGGATGAGTCCTACGGTGGAGAGACGGACGCCTCGCGAGCCTGCCCTGAGCAAAGCCGAAGGGTCCAGCCGGGCGGGGACGCCCGGCGCTCCACCAGCAAGACAGGAGTAATGTCAATGATCGAGCCCAGCGTCAGCCCACGCGTCATGATTGAGTACATCGCCAAGGCGATCGTCGATGCCAAGGGCGAGGTTTTTATTGAAGAGTACGAAGACGGGGACGAAACCGTCATCGAGCTCGAAGTGGCCGAGGCCGACTTAGGCAAAATCATTGGACGCTCCGGCCGCGTGGCGCGCGCGTTGCGCAACGTGCTGACGTCAGCGGGCTCGAAGCTGAACAAGCGCTACGCGCTCGAGATCATCGAATAGAAGAGCAGCGAACAGGAGATCGTCGAATCGCGGCACCCGACGCAAGCGGCGAATGGATTACCCTGGCGGTGGTCATCAAGACGCAGGGACGCCGCGGAGAAGTAGCGGTCGAATTGCACACCGATGTTCCGGACCGCTTCCGGCAAAATATGCGGTTGTGGGCGCTTGCGAAAGACGGCCAGCGCCGCGAACTCACGGTCGAAGATCTTTGGCCGCATAAGAGTTTTCTGGTGCTGAAGTTTCAGGGCATCCGGACGATTTCCGATGCCGAACCGCTGGTGGGCGCCGAACTTCAGCTTCCGCGCAGTGAACGCGCCCGGTTGGAGCCGGGCTGGACGTACCTGAGCGACCTGATCGGTTGCACAGTGTTCGATGGCCAGCGTGAGATCGGCGAGATTGAAGACGTGCAGTTCGGCGCCGGAGAAGCACCGCTGTTGGTGGTTCGAAGTAAAGAGCAGCCGGACGCGCGTCTGCCCTACGAGATTCCCTTCGCCGAGGCGTATCTGGAGAAGCTGGATCTGGAGCACAGGCAAATGCGGATGAAGTTGCCGGAAGGCATGTTGGACGTCAACGCACCGCTGGCAAAGGAAGAGAAAAGAAGTCGTTAGTCGTTGGTCGATAGTCGTTCGCAACTCGCTTGCGATGGAAGGCTTTTGCTAACGACCAACGACGAACGACCAACGACTGGTTTCCGCAAATGAAGATCGACATTCTCACGATCTTTCCCGACTTCTTTCGCGGACCTTTGGATTACGGAATTGTGCGCCGGGCGCGGGAAACGGGCCTGGTGGAAATCAACATTCACGATCTGCGGGCTTTCACGAAAGACAAGCACCGCACTGTGGATGACCGCCCGTTTGGCGGCGGCGAGGGCATGGTCCTGAAGCCGGAACCGATCTTTGAATGTTTGGAGTCGTTCGGCGACGTGGCGTCGCGTGAAGTGCGATTGAGCGCGGGCGCGAAGCAGTCGGTGATTCTGCTTTCCGCACAGGGGCGCAGGCTCGATCAGACGCTGGCGGCGGAACTTTCGGCGCTCGATCGGATCGTCCTGATCTGCGGGCGCTACGAAGGCGTCGACGAACGCATCAGCGAACACCTGGCGGATCGCGAAGTTTCGATCGGCGACTATGTGCTGAGCGGCGGCGAACTGGGCGCAGCGGTAATTGTCGACACGGTCACGCGGCTGATCCCGGGCGCGGTGGGCAACCGGGCTTCGACGCGGCAGGAATCGTTCACTGATGTGCGCAGCGAAGGCGCGCGCACCGAGTCGTTTACGGTAGGGGCGGAGCTGGCGGGCGACGGGCCGAGTTCCACCTGCGTTTCCGGCGGATTGCTCGATTATCCGCATTACACGCGTCCCGCGGATTTTCGCGGCATGGCAGTGCCGGAAGTATTGGTGAATGGCAATCACGACCAGATTCGCAGCTGGCGCCGCAAAACGGCTTTGGCAAAAACGCTGCGCAACCGTCCCGATTTGCTGGAGCGGGTTGCGCTGACGGCGGAAGACAAGGAATTGCTGGCCCAGATCAAGCGGGACCAGAGCATACTGACGGAGACGAGGCTAGCCCCGTCTCTACAGGAGAGCAAGGGCAAGAGTTAGGAAGGAAAGGTTTATGCGTAATCCGATTATCGAAAAACTGTTGGCGAAATCGCGCCGCACTGACATCCCAAAGTTTGGTCCCGGCGATACCATCAAGGTGCAGGTCAAGATCAGAGAAGGCGAAAAAGAGCGCCTGCAGGCGTTCGAAGGCGTCGTCATTTCCCGGACGCGAGGCGCGCAACCGAGCTTTACGGTCCGCAAGATCAGTTTTGGCCAGGGCGTGGAGCGTATCTTTCCCATAGACTCCAAGGTGATCGACAAGATTGACGTGGTGCGTTCCGCCAAGGTTCGCCGCGCCAAGCTTTACTACCTGCGCGAGCTCAAGGGCAAGGCCGCGCGACTGAAAGAAGTCGAACAACAATAGCCAGCGGCTGCTTTTTTGTGTGGGGACGGGGCTTTGCCCCGTCCAAGCGGGGCGAAGCCCCGCTTCCACACACAGTCGTCGAACTTCTGCTCTTGCTTCCCACCTCTTCTTCAGCGAAGATGCTGAGCAGATTCCGTGTCCAAGTCCAGCTCCAGATCGACCTCGAACGAAGACGGAATTTCTGCCTCCGCCGCCATGTTGCGCCTGCTGAAAAAACTGCGTTGCACTCTTAATTTTGAAAGGCGGGCTTGGGCCGCGGGCGCGGAACGCGTTGCCGGAGTCGATGAAGTGGGCCGCGGATCGCTGTTCGGCCCGGTCGTGGCTGCCGCCGTTATCCTGTATCAGAACGACGACCCTGCACACCGCATTCGCGGGCTGCGCGATTCCAAACTGCTCCCGGCCGAGCGCCGCGAGGAACTCGCGCTCCTGATTCGAAAGCATTCCATCGCCTGGGCCGTTGCCGCCGTGGATTCAGCCCGCATCGATCAAATCAATATCTACCAGGCTTCGCGGCTTGCGATGCTTCATGCCGTGCAGCAACTGGCGCCGGCGGCGGGCT
>JBEKWX010000193.1:0-7225 GCA_049512675.1 Terriglobales bacterium
ACTGGAACAACGACGAAAAGAGAAAATGCTTGACCTTGGAGTTTGCCGATAAGACCCTTTGCTCATTCAGGTTTGACTTGACTGTGGACGAGGAAGCCGAATTGTCCGACTTCGCCAGCGCCAACCCTTCGAAGCACCGAAAGCTCATTCCGCTGCCGCTCGTTCGCCTGCCTATCAAACCTCTGCTGTGACGGGTTGCCGTTCGCCGCAGGGTACATCGCCCAATGCCCCCCTGACTGCACTTGGTACCAGTCGGACTGCTCCAGGATGTCAGCGACCGCGGCATGGAATTCCGGGCTGGCCCGCGACTCTGCTTTCCGATCCGACCGGATAAAAAAAGAGCTTGACATATAGCGAATAAAAAGCGAACATAGTCGATGATGCAAAATCCGAGCAATCGCAAACAGCTGACAGGCCCCGGGAACTCTCGGGCACGCAAACGCTTTCGGGAAGGTCCCCTGGGTGCGTCTCAGGCCCGAGTTTGTGCACCCGGGGTGCACAAACATCGAATTGCTTTTGTGGTCTGAACGTGGGCTAAGTGGCAACGAGGACAGTCAGCATTTCGATTGTGCAACCTGGTTGCACGAGGCCCGCGAGTTGCCGAAGGAGCGCTTGTTGTGCATCCTCCCGTGCCACGGGTCGGCTTGCCTTGCCCGGCTTTGGTTTCCGGTCAGCTTCCGCTCCAAAAGACGCAAAAGGAGCACCTGGCGAGAACTTACTGGTAAGGTACTTGGTAGGAAATTTCGGTGCAAATGCCGTGACAACTGGGTTAGCCTTTCGTAGGGGAGAATGCTCAAGCGAAAACCAAAGATCTGCTGGCCGCGCTAGTCGCGGCAAGAGAGGGCATCGATTATGAGCAAAGACAAAGACTTAGTTAGCCGCATAGTCAAGCAATTGGAAGCCGACAGAAAGAGGGCAGAAGCGGAGAAACGAAAGGCTGATCAACAGGAGAAGATAAAAGAGGCTCAAGCACCCGGCATTTGGCAAGCGCTCGGGCAATGTATGAAGAAGCTTTGCGAAGATTGCAACGCCCAAGCGAGGACAAACCTTTTGGAATTTAAAGCAGGGGAGAGCTACGAATTCGACGTAGTCAACCGCGTTCCTTCCCAACCCGACACGTTGCATGTGGTTTTCAATCCGCCGGCGTACACGATTACGTATCGAAGAAAATCCGGTGGTCGCTATGCGAAGGAGGCGGATACAACGCTCGAATTGATCAAGGGAAAGGCAAACGGTACGTTTTGTCCCAAGGTCGATGGGAAAAAGTTCTGTTACACCCTTCCTGACGATACCACTACGACTATGACCGTTGAAGAGATGGGCGAACAATTGATCAAGGCTTTGGTGCCGGAGTTAGCTACCGGTTAGAGTAAGAATGAGATTCCACCCACCCGAAGGGCCCTGAACCTTCGTTACTGCTGCCTCGCCAAGATTGGGTACTCTGGTACCCCCAACCCGGATGTTTGCAAGGCGCATCGCGTTTATTCTGGTCGTGACGCGGACGTTTCTCGATCCTGTGGGAAACCGGCAGCCAGAACAGTCCAGCCTTGGTCCCGTTGCGAAAGATCAAGCGAGGGAGAGTCAAAATGGCAACCAACGATGCGCAACTGAATCCGGGCGCATTGCCTGGTGATGATCGTTCTGAGCCTTGGAATGGCGCGGAGTATCCGCCCGATGTTGGCGAGAAACAGAAGTCGACAGACATGACAGCGGTGGCGGACGAGGCCGACGGAAACGGCCAAGAGCTGCAGCGGCACATGCAAAGCCCCCAAGCACCTGCCCAAGAGTTGCCGACCCCACAAGCCAATGATGCCTCTGCGCTCCGGGCAGAAACCAGCCGACAAAACGGACGGAAGTCTCGGGGGCCACAGACTAGGGATGGCAAGAACCGGAGTCGCCGCAGCGCACTCAAACATGGCTTGCGTGCCGAGACGCTCTTGCTGGAAGCTGGGAACCAGGAAGAGAACAACGCTTTGCAGGCTCTCCGAGCCAGACTAGAACAGCAATTTCTGCCCAGCACTGTCGAGCAACAACTTTTCCTGGAAACCGCAGTGCACGCACTGTGGCAGAAGCAACGCGGCCTGCAATTCGAGGCCCGGGAACTGCGCCAGGATCTTGTGTTTCACGGGCCGGTCATGGACCGCATCCTCCGTTATGGCACGGCGGCCGACAAGCGTTTCTTCCGGTCGCTGGCAGAACTGAAACGGCTGCAGGAAGAGGACGCTGATGGCGACCCAGATGAGTGACAAGGAAACGACAGAGAAGTGCAAAATGAACCCTAACGTAGCGGCGATTCAGGGAAGATCCAATGGCACACGAGCCGGTTCGCACTGGTCGGAGATCCTGGCGGCGGTGGAGGATCGGAGTGTTCAGCCGCCGGAGTTTGTTCGTCTGATCCTCATGGAAATGTCTCTTGCCTGTCATGAACTACAGACGCTATCGGGGCATTCCTCCCTCGAATTCAAGCTCAAGCCGCTGCTCGCGGAGATTCACGCCCTGCAAACCTTGGCGGGAACCGCGGGCCAGTTGGAGGAAGTGGCCGCGCAGACCGACACGGTCAACCTCGACGGACCGAAGTTTTACTATGTGGCGACAGAGCTGTTCGAGATTTTCATAAAGACTGCTGATGCGGCAGGCTGTAGCCAACTTACCTTGGACACTATCCGTAGATCGCTACGCAATCACCTCTTGCCGCGAGAACCGGAGATTCGCCGCAGAATTAAGGAGATCGTTGCCTTCCCGGAGGACACGGAAACTCCCATGTGGCCGAAAAAACCCTCCAACGAGTCCACGACAAACTCGCCTGAGAATGCTGCTGCCGAACACCCCACGACCTAATTCCCAGTCCAGTGCTGGCAGAAGCGAACCGGTCTCCGCAACCTGAACATTTAATACCTTACGTGAGCTCAGTTTACTGAGTCCCAAATCTATAGCTTTAAGCTATAGATAAACGCAGTGTTTGAGGTGTCGCTCCTTGGTTGGCACCAGAGTTTTGCCGAACGAACCCAAGAAGTACCTTTGTTTTCAATAAAGGATCCAACATTGGTGCGGCTCTGCAGCAGCATAAAAGGCGGGGGACGCGAGCGGAGATCCAGCAGTTGTGGCGGAGTTTGCGAGCAGCGGTATGCCATGTATCGCGCGCCTACTGCGTTGAAGCCGGAGTC
The DNA here is from genome assembly GCA_049512675.1 of Terriglobales bacterium. Taxonomy (GTDB): domain Bacteria; phylum Acidobacteriota; class Terriglobia; order Terriglobales; family Acidobacteriaceae; genus Acidiflorens. The sequence goes on from JBEKWX010000193.1 coordinate 3,165, forward strand.
AAGAAACTACATCCGTGATCGGCCGCCGCGGGCTGGCGCGGCCTGTCAACGTTGGATAACCCATATAGAAAACGAAGGTCGGCTGCCACGCGGCATCGCCCATGACATCGGCAAGCAAGCCAGTGTGGCGCGGTTGTTTTCCCAGCGCTTTTTCGTGGTCGATCATTTCGACCGCCTCATTGCAGGGCCGTCCGGCCACGCCACGCGTAGTGGCCAGCAAATGCGCTCGCTGCCAGGTTCGTCCTGCGCGTAAACACTGCTCCCGGTCATAACGGTCATGCACCGCAATGATTCCCATCAGGGGCGCGCTCAGCATCAGCTTCGAGTACCCGTCTTTTTCCCCGCGCGAGGCAAGCCACCGCAGCATCCACACCGGCATCGTCTTAGCCATTGCAGTCGCGATTGGAGGCTGCCCAAAGGCGTCAATCGTGAGGCCATCGCGAAATTTCTGGACATCGCTCCAGTGTTTCCGGAACCATGGCCCGCTGCCACGTTTGACCTCCGGGTCGGCGTAGATTTCGTCGTTCGCCGCCGTGGTTATTTCCACTAGCTTCTTTCGGTCCGCCTCCGCCGTGAAGAGAAAGAGCTTGACGTCCGCGTCGTCGACGGCGGCACGCCTCAGAGTGTCGACGAACTCCGGCGGGACCGGTTTCTGAGGATGGTAGCGACTGCGATTGGTATGGCGCCGCGGAATCGCATCGTAGAGCTCGCTTTCCTCGGGTTTGCCCGCACCGAGATCCACGCGCGCCAGCAGCTCCGGCATGGGCTCGGCGGGAATCGGCCCCAGCTTTCCCGGAAGTAGCGTCACCGTGCCTGCATAGCCGTTGGCCGCCGCAGCCAGCATCAGGTTTTCGAGAGCGCAGCCCATCCCGATGTGCTCTTCGCGCAGATAAGGATCGAGCGCCCCGACATTCCTTTTCGTATCGATATACAACTCAATCGACGAATTCGTCACCTTGAAGAGCCAGGGCTGCGTGTTGTGTGGGCTCGCCGCTAGAATCGCGGCGCGCACCAGCGCTAGAACTCCATCGCCCGAACCGCTCCGCCAGTCCTTCCATGGTTCGTAAGCCGCTCCTTCGCCGACGCTGAAGACGCCCTGATCGTAGGCGCGCCAGACTCCGCCGCTCAGGACGACGACGGTAACGACTCCCGCTCCCTGCAGGAATGATCTGCGTTGCATAGAACACCTGTTGCCCGAGCCTTGTCCGGCAAAGCAGCGGCGGCTCCGAAACTATACTCTTGTCGACGCTCTGCAGACGCTGAGGAAGATTCAAACTTCGCCGCGAAAAAAGAAGAGCACAATTTCAGTGGTGCCGTTAAGCCGTTAGAAAATGTGTCCGCGCTTCAGCGACCGCTCGAGGCGCTGCGCTTTGCTGCGTGGCTGGACACCATCTTCGGCTGCTGCACAGACCAACGGCCAAGGCGGAACCTTTTTTCATAGCCGGTGGACTTGTTGGAAATCGCCACGGCCAGATTGCCGCTACTGTCACAAGTGTATGTTTCCTCGACGACAAAGTTCGACGTTGTGGGTGTTCGCCTCACCGACACGGCAGCCAGATCCGTTCGCTCCTCGAGACCTGGATCGAACGGGAATCGGATGTCGTCCCAATCGGTAATTTCTCCTACAGGCCGGCCGTCCTGGGCCAGCCTCGCGCATTCGAGATAACGGAAATGTCCGACATTGTGGGCCGGACGGTAAGAACGTACGCTCCGCAGCGGCGGTTGTTTGGGGCCCGGCAACTCCGTGCCGCGGGAAAACACGAGATCGAACACCACTCCGTGTCCTTCGTCCGCCTCTCGCCACAATCCGAAATTCCGCATGAACCGGTCGCGCAGGACGCAGCCGGATTGCGCATCGGCCCGGATCGCCAATCCGATGGCTGTCGCCGATCGCATGTAGGCCGAGCGTCGCACCCGCCTCCCATAGCTCTCGCGCAGTATGCGCGCGACCGGTGGCAATTCCGAACCGCCGCCCGTGACATATAGGGAATCGATCGGGCCCTCCGGGTGCGCCGCCAGCAATTCATCGACCACCCGGCGTGTTGATTCGATCAGCGGCCTGCACCGATCGTAAAACTCGTTCGCGCTCACTGAGACCTCGCGCCAGTTGTGCCGTACCCGTTCGAGATCGACGGTCAGTTTGCGCGTGTTTGGACTGAGCGATTCTTTTTTCTCGCGGCACTCGTCCACCAGGACGAACCACTCAGCCGCGGAGAGGCTGTCCCTTTCGTGACTAGAGATCCCGGCGGCCTTCAGCGCAAGCTCTGCCAGAATCTCGTCAAAGTCGTCACCGCCCAAAGTTGGAATGCCGTCGGAGGCGACAATCGAGTGCTCCCCGTCGCCGAGTTCGATGAGCGAAGCGTCGAAAGTGCCGCCTCCCAAATCGTAGACCAGGAGCCGGCCCCCGGAACGGCCCTTGCGATTCACCAGATCCCGGTGGGCAAATTCAACCGCAGCCGCGGAGGGTTCGTTCAACAGTCCCAAAACCTCAAACCCCGCCTCGCGAGCGGCTTCGGTCGTAAGAAAGCGCTGATTGCTGTTCGCATTCGCCGGTACTCCCAGCATGACTTCCAAAGGCTTGTTCCCATCGTCCGGCAAGGGCAAAGTTGAATGCTCGCGCAGTTGCAGGCGCAAAGCCGCCATCATTTCCTGCAACAGCTGCCTGACCTCAAAGGTCTGGCCTCCGATTTCTATCCCGGTTCGAGGGCCGGCGTCCTTCAGACAACGTTTCAGGGAACGAATGATTGTCCAGCCCGGTTGCCCTTGCACCAGCCAGGCCTCCCATCCGTAAACGCGCGTTTCTCCATGCACGCCTATGAGCGGAGGGAACCAGTCGCGGGCGTGCCCGTCCGGAGTCTCGAAGTTGACGAGCGGATAGTTACCGCGGTCCACGGCCGCAGCCACGATTCGGGTCGTACCGAAATCTATACCGACTCTCACAGATGAATAAACTCCGTTCTGAGGTAACGCCTGGGTCAAGAGCCAAGCAGGCTTCCCGAGATGAAAACCATCATCGATTTTTACTGTTATTCTAGACTGAAATTTTTTTTCTTGCGCAAAAGACAAAGAACGGACTTCGCATCTTCACGATTACAGAACTCGAAACTCGAGTCGGCGATTCTTTTAGATCGTCCACAATTCAACTGTCCTTTGATAACCTGGTGTCAAGATGTAAGTTTTTGCGACAGTTGCACGGAAATGCAACATTTGGCATCTGCCTCGGTGCGGCCCAATTCTGTCAAAACGGGGGCTAACGACTATTGTCGATAGGCGACAGCGATTTCGCAATCAACGGCAGGCCATCAAATTGCAGGTAAATCAGCGGCAGGCAAATCCATGAGAACCAACCCATCTCGGCTTTTGCGGGTGGTATGTGCTCTGCTTTGCATCGGCCTCGCATGCTGTCACAAAGCGCCCCACAGCGTTACGCTCAAGTGGGAAGCGCCCCCGGCCACTCCGGGAGTCTCGGTCGTAGGTTACAACGTGTATCGGAGCACGACGTCAGGCAATCAATTCGTGAAAATCGCCTCCCGAGTCCCAGGCCCACCGTATGAAGATCGCTTGGTGGGCAGTGGCCGCACTTATTTCTACGTTGTGACCGCTCTGGATCAAGCCGGCCACGAGAGCAGGTTCTCCGCGGAAGCACGAGCCATGATTCCCTGAGTTGGCGGGGGCGTAGTTAGCCAGTCAAACGTTAGCCTGGTCATGCTGAGCGCGACGCTTACGGATTCGGAATGATCGCCGTCACTTGATTCGAGTATCCGCTCTCCTGCGACTCGCTATTCACGGCCGTTGCTACGTAGTAGTTGGTAGTGCCGGAGACGACCGTGCTGTCGGAGTAGCTGGTCGTACTGTCGAGCGAGGAGTTGATCATCGTGTAGGGCCCACCCGACACGGTGCCGCGGTAGATGTTGTAGCCGACGACGTCAGTCGAGGCGGTCCAGGTGAGATCCACGGTGTGCTGAGTCGCGGCCGTTCCCGTGCCCGTCATGGTTTGCACGGTTGGCGAGTTGGATGCGTTGCTTGAGAATGACAGAGACGCCGAAGTGGCCCCGCTCGAC
>JBEKWX010000194.1:0-7222 GCA_049512675.1 Terriglobales bacterium
CCAGGGTCGGCCTCGACCACCGCCGCGGGTGACTTGGACACAACTAGAATCTCTACATCGTCTCCCATGAGCGGACGGAGGAGCTTGCTGACCTCCTTCAGCCGCTCGTTGAGATCGAGGACACGGGGATGGATTGCGGACGACCGGCTGAAGGTCAGGAGTTGGCGCGTCAAAGCTGCGCCGCGTTCCGTCGCCTTCTTGATGTTCTCGACATACTGCGAAGGTTCGGCGGAGGGATCGACGCGGTCGCGGAGGAATTCGGCACAGGCACCGATGATTCCCAGGATGTTGTTAAAGTCGTGCGCTACCCCTCCCGCCAGGCGGCCGATCGCTTCCATCTTCTGGGATTGATGAACCGCGCCCTCCGCGCGTTTCTGGGCCGTGATGTCGCGGGCAATTGCCGACGCTCCTACGATGTCGCCTTTGGCATCGCGCAGGGGAGAGACGGAAATGGAGACATCGAGGTGGCGACCGTCCTTGGTTACGCGCACCGATTCGTAATGTTCGATGCTTTCCCCTTGCGCAATTTTTTGCAGGATATCAGGGATTTCGTCGGGGCGATCTTTGGGGGCTAGAAGGGAGATGTGTTTTCCGACGACCTCTTCCGGCGTGTAACCATAGATGCGCTCGGCTCCCTTGTTCCAACTGGTGACGGTGCCGTCCAAGTCTTTGCTGATGATCGCATCATCGGAAGAATCAATAATCAGGGCCAGCCTCGACCGGTATTCGCCTAGTTGCTCGGCCGTTCTGCGATGCAGTTCTTCATTCGCGCGGCGCAGTTCTTCGGCGATACGCTTGCGATCGCTGATATCGCGGATCGCACTGAGGACGAACATTCCATCCTCGGTGGAGACCGGGCTGAGACTAATCTCCACGGGAAATTCCGAGCCATTGCGGCGTCTGCCGTAGAGATCCAACTCCGCTCCCATGCGTCGCGTCTTCGGGGTTTCTGCGAAACTCTGGCGATGATGGTGGTGCTGGCTGCGATAGCTGTCAGGGACGAGCACTTCGACCTTCTGCCCAATCAATTCGTCGCGGAGATAGCCAAATAACTCTTGGGCTTGTGAATTGACTTGAATGATGGTTCCATCACGATCGACGGCGACGACAGCATCGGGAAGGGTCTCGAGGAGATCAGTGGAGAGGAGAGCTTCCGCCATGGTTCCGGCTGCCATGGTTCCGGCCGCGAGTGAGGGCGCGGGCTGCTCGTGATCGGGGGAAGGTCGCGACATCACACTCCGCTGTACAAACTATTTGGTCTTAAATCTATGCCGGAACCCGGTTGCCTGTAAAGTGGTGCTTTGCAACTCATTGAATTTAAATGGAATATTCATACGCATCCAGAGGTCTGTGACCGTCATCACAGGAGGTAGTGACATAGATCACGTAGTTTCCACAGTGTCTTTGCAAGACCGGTTTGGCAGTTGTGTGAGCCTTGCTGTTTGGGTTCACGACGGCTAGAGATACCCTCCGCTCCGTGAACCGGTCGGCGAAAAGAATCATCGCGCTCACCATCGCGCAGACTATTTCGCAAGAAAAATTGCCGGCACGCACTCGTCGTATCTTCTGTCGACCTGTGCCGTCAATTACACTCAGCATTGCGAGGGAGAGCATGCGAGGTGCAGCTGCGAAAGAGTCGTCGCGTTCGGTGCTGGCTCCGGTGCGCGCAGTATTTCGGGCAGTGGTGGTGACGGTGGTGCCCGAGGCGAAACAACTGGACGAGCCCGGCTGGCTGGCGTTGGAAGCACTGGTGGAAGATGCATTCGAGTTTCGACCGCCAGCTTTGCGGGGGCAGTTGCAACTCTTCCTGCTTGCGATCGAGTGGCTGCCAGTCTTGCGCTATGGCCGCACTTTTGCTGCTTTGGGGGACGAGCAGCGCGGCCGCGTCCTCCGTTACTTGCAGGATCACCGCGTCGAACGTATCCGCTGCGGATTCTGGGGGCTGCGTACCCTGGCATTTCTGGGTTATTACGGACGGCCCGAAGGCGCACACGCAATTGGCTATCGTCCGGATCCACGGGGTTGGGAGGCGGTGCAATGATGATGCGCCGCAGCCTTGGCAGCAACAGCTATGACATCGTGATCATCGGCTCCGGCGCCGGCGGAGGGACGGTGGCCCAGGAGCTGTCGTCGCTTTGCCGCGACGGGGTGCGCATTGCCGTCCTCGAGAAGGGTCCGAAACTTTGCGATGAGGAATTTAACGGCCGCGAAGTGGAGATGGCGACGGCGCTCTACGAGGACGGTGGAGGGTTCCTGACCGCCGAGCAGACGATGACACTGGCGTTCGGAAGCGCGTATGGCGGATCGACGGTCGTCTATACGGGCACATCGCTGCTTCCGCCTGAACGAGTGCTGCGGCGCTGGAACGTGCCGGGGCTGACATTTGCTGATGTTGAACAACGCGCGCGAAAGTATGTGGCGGAAAACAATGTCCACTTACTGGAGGAGTCGCTTCTCAACCAGAACAACCGGCTGTTCGTCGAGGGATGCCGACGGCTTAACTATCGCGTGCAGCAGTTTCCGGTAAACCTGAAAGGCTGCCGGGGATCCAGCCTTTGCAATCTGGGCTGTCCGAACCAGGCGAAACAAGGCACTAATCGAGTGCAGTTGCCGCGCGCGGAACAAAACGGAGTGGAAGTGGTGACGCGCTGCGACGTGCAGCGGATCGAGGTGCAGCGGATCGAAGCGCAGCGGATCGAAGACAAGAAGATATTTGTAAGGGTCAGCGAGAAACGGGAAGACGATAAGGGCGAGCCCTCAACTTGGGAACCGGGCGACTACCAGATCGACGCCAAGGTCGTGGTGGTTTGTGGCGGTGCGGTGAGTTCTCCGGCGCTGCTGCTGCGGTCTGGATTTGGCCGTCGGCTGCCGCGATTGGGACGCGGGTTCACTTGTCATCCTGCGTTCATCATGGTCGCCGAACATGACCGGCCGATCACCAACTCTGTCGGCCATCCCAAGAGCTTCTACCTGGACCAGTTTGCCGAGAGCGATCATTTCCTGCTCGAGACCTGCATGTATTTCCCGTTCGTCACCGCCAAGGCGATGGTTGGCTTCGGCGAGGAACACAGTCGCTTCATGCGCGCTTTTCCGCGGCTGCAGATGATCCTGGTGCTGGCGTGTGATGAGGTGGACGACCACAATCGCGTGACGGTAGATCGCGATGGGCGCGCGGTGGTTCACTACCGCTTCACGCCGGAGGTGATTCGCGGCCTGGTGCGGGGCGCGATTACTTCGGCGAAGATCTCTTTCGCTGCCGGGGCCGTGCGGGCGCATGTTCCGGTTGCACATTCTCCGACTGTTGAACGCGCGGACGCGGAACATCTTGACGAGATTGCGGAAAATCCGGACTTTAAACCCGGGAAGCTTTCAATCTCGTCGGCGCACTTGCAGGGGGGTTGCGCGATGGGAAGCGGTCCCGAGGATTCGGTGACCGATTCTTATGGCCGGGTGCATGGGGTTCCGGGGCTGTATGTGGCCGATTCGAGCTTGTTTCCGAATTCGCTGGAGATCAATCCTTACCTGACCATCATGGCGCTGGCGGATCGTGTGGCGGAGACCGTGCGCAAGGATGTTAAGAGACTTCTATGAGCAAGATGACGGGCGGTGACATCGTTGTGCGCGCGCTGGAAGATGAAGGTGTAGGGTTCACTTTCGGCATTCCGGGCACGCACAACATCGAGCTGTATGATTCACTCGCTCGTTCCTCGAGCGTGCGGCCAGTCCTTGTCACCGATGAACAGAGCGCTTCTTTCATGGCCGATGGAGTCGCGCGTGCTTCCGGGCGGCTTGCGGCGGTGAATGTAGTTCCCGGAGCAGGACTGACACACGCGCTCTCGGGAATTGCCGAAGCTTATCTTGATGGAATCCCCATGCTCGTGCTGGCTTGCGGGATTCGGCGCGACACGGGACGGGCGTTCCAACTGCACGACGTGGACCAACTCGCCATCGCGCGACCCGTGACCAAGGCGCAGTTACGCGCGGAACATGGATCGGAAATTTACGCGAGCGTCCGGCGCGCTTGCCAAATCGCGCGCAGCGCCCCGGCCGGGCCGGTGCTGGTCGAGATTCCCGCTGAGCACTACTTCTTCCGTCATGATGCTGATCTGGAGTTGCCCGGTCCGCAGTCGGCGCTGGCGACTTCAGCAACCCAAGGGGAACTTCTTGAGCGGGCTCGCCAATGGATCGAAGCCAGCCGCCGGCCTCTGCTTTACCTCGGGCTCGGAGCCGTCGAGGCCAGCGCGGATCTTGTGGCTTTGGCGGAGCGACTGAATGCTCCGGTTGCCACCACCATCTCAGGCAAAGGCGTTTTCGACGAGACGCATCCGCTTTGGTTGTGGTGCGGATTTGGCACGGCCGCGCCTTCGTTCGTGCGCAAGGTCGCAGCCTCCTGCGATCTTACTTTGGCGATCGGGTGCCGATTCTCTGAGGTGGGCACGGGAAGCTACGGCATGACGCCACCGGGCAAACTCATCCACGTCGATATAGATCCTTCGGTTTTGGGAAAGAACTACCCTGCGGATCTGCCCGTGGTTTCGGATGCCGCAGGTTTTGTCGGGGCACTGCTTCCTGGTCTGACGTCACGCTCAGTTGATGAATCACTGCGACGCGAAATACGTTCCGGCCAGGAAGAGGTCAAGCAAGGGTGGAAAACGCCTGATAATTCCGAAGGAGTGTACCCACCTCACCTTCTGGCAACCGTGCAACAACTGGTTGGGAACGACGCGATTTATACCACCGACAGCGGCAACGGAACCTTCCTGGCCATGGAGTGCTTGCGGCTGCCACATCCGCGTTCGTTCCTGGCGCCGGTTGACTATTCGTGCATGGGCTATGCGGTGCCTGCCGCACTTGGAGCTGCACTTGCCTGTCCTGATCGGCAAGTGATTTGCCTGGCGGGCGATGGTGCATTCCTGATGACCGGGTTGGAATTGCTCACGGCGCGCCAGCTCAATCTGCCCGTCATGGTGTTGGTCTTGCGCGACCGCGAGTTGGCGCAGATTGCGCAGTTTCAGCAACTCGCGCTGGGACAGAAGACCTGCACTGAGCTTCCCGACTATGACCTGGCCGCTATTTGCCGGGGGGTTGGCGTAGAGTACCTGGCATTGCGTCGTAATGCCGATGCGGAGGCGATTCTCAAACAGGCACTCACGCTAACTGGATCGGGCCGTCCTGTGGTCGTCGAGGTCGCAATCGACTATTCCGAGAAGACCTACTTCACACGGGGCGTGGTGCGCACAAATCTGGGGCGTTTGCCTTGGCTTGATCGCATACGGTTCGTATTGCGTGCTCTGGGACGAAGGCTGGGGTGAGAACGAGAATGAGCGTGCGCTTACTTATTGCAGTGGGTGAAGGATGAAGCGCGAACATTTCGTCGAGGTAGTCGAGGAGGCGCTCGACTCGCTCCCCCAAGAATTTCGCAGTCGCATTCGTAACGTTGCTGTTCTGGTTGAGGATATGCCGCCGAACCAGGCATCTTCTGCACTGCGTTCGGGGCAGCAGAGCCGGTTGCTTCTGGGTGTCTTCCATGGCGTGCCCACGACCAAGAAGAGCACATTCGACCTACCGAGGGGGCCTGATCACATCGTGCTTTATCAGAAGAATATAGAAGCGGTGTGCTCGAGCGAGGCCGAAGTCCGCGAACAAATTCGCCTTACGGTCATCCATGAACTGGGCCACTATTTCGGGCTGGATGAGAACCAACTGAAGGATGTTTAGCCAAATGGCTGGACTGAACTCAGCGGTAACCATCGGAAACGAGGCGATAGTGCAGACCCTCGCCTTGGCATCAAGTTTGTGTCAAGCTGTGGGCATGGCAAAGAAACGCACCAAGGCCGACAGATTACAGCGGCAGACTGAACAGCTGGAGAAAAAGGCAGATCGCCATCCGGACGAGATTGAGAAAAAGAAAACTACCCGCGAGGACGTGAACCAAGCCGCTGCCCGGACCGTGAGAGAAGTGATAGAAGGCCGTTAAATTGCGTGTTGCTCTCGCATGGTCACGGTGTCTCGGTTCTTTGACCGAAACGGGGCGAGCCGCCGATTGCTGCTGGTGCAGGACTGAAACTGGGCATGGACACCATACAGAAAATCTGATAATCTGATTATGTGAAAGAGAACTTCATCAGCGTCACGGAGGCAGCGCGCAATTTCGCCGATTGCGTCAACCGTGCTCACTATCAAAACATCACCTTTGTACTCCTCAAGAATGGCACTCCTTTCGCCCGCCTGGTGCCGGATAATGTGCCGGACAATGCAAAAGTCTGCTCTGGGCGCGACCTCGCTGAGATGCTGGCCAAGACCGAATTGCCGGCTGAGACAGCCAGAGCGTGGCGCCGTGATCTCCAAGCGGCGCGTCGAAGCCTCAAAGCCCCGGCCGACAAATGGCGATAATCCTCGATGCCGATGTCATCATTCGCGGGGAAAAGGGTGTCTTCGATCTGGGGAGGTGGGTGGCATCGCTTGCGAGCGACCGGTTTGAAATTGCCGCCATCACTATAGCGGAGCTCTGGCACGGGGTGGAACGTGCGGTCGAGCCGCAAAAGTCCAAACGTCGAAAATATCTCGAGACGGTGGTGACCGCGCTGCCCATTGTTCCCTACACGGAACAAACCGCTTACGAACATGCGCGCATCTGGGCGGAATTGCAGTCGGCTGGCAAAGTGATCGGTGCTTACGACCTGATTGTGGCGGCCACCGCGTTGGAACGCGGCAGCCATGTGGCCACATTCAACAAACGGCATTTCGCGCTGGTCAACGGACTTCACATCATTGAGCCGAGATGAGTGCCTTTGAAAACTCTATGGAAATTGAATCAGGGTGATCGCCGGACTGTCCGCGAGTACAATCTTGGATAGAGGGCGATCTCTATGAGGGATTTGGCAGACGTCCTTGGCGGATTTGGCACCCGCACAAACGATCTCCTGCGGGATACCTGGAAGTTTACTCTTTCGCTTAATAACATCATCACGTATAGCCCGGTAGCCTGGAACCACAAAGGACTTGACCCGATTCCGTTCTCGAGGGCGATGTTGCGCCTGGAGGACGAATTGAAGGCTCTGTCGAGAAGCATCGTGGACGCTCAGGACAGCCGGGACGTACCCGCGCTGGAGCGGTTGTACGAGAAGGTTGAGCCCGCGTTCAGAGTCGTTTTGGGTGACGGGAAGCGTGAATTCCAGCTGGCGGCGGATGCGATCAGCCTTTATCTCGAACAGCAACAGGT
>JBEKWX010000195.1:0-7199 GCA_049512675.1 Terriglobales bacterium
AACAGTCCCGGCCAAGTGTATTGCGGTTTGTAGCGTAACAGCACAATGTCAATAAACAAAGCCATCACGATATAGATCGCAGGCAGAATGGGATATCCAACGGCCTTGTACGGACGCTCGGCCTCGGGATGCGTGCGGCGCAAGACAAACAGTCCGACGATGGTGAGCACATAAAACACGAGCACCGCAAAAATAATGTAGTCCAGAAGCTGGCCGTAACTGCCGGAGATGCAGAGCACGCACGTCCAGACCATCTGGACCATCAGCGAAACCGCGGGCGTCTTGTAGCCGGGATGGAGGCGGGCAACGCTGCGAAAGAACAGACCATCCTTCGCCATGGCGTAGTAGACGCGGGCTCCAGAGAGAATCAAGCCGTTGTTGCAGCCGAAGGTGGAAAGCATGATGGCGACAGCCATCAGCGCTCCGCCAGCGGAACCGAACATCTGCGTCATGACCGCGGTGGCGACGCGGTCCTCGGTTGCATACTGGATGCCGCGCCCGAGCAGCGTCGCTCCGCTCGGACTGCCCACCAGGGGCAGCGCGCACAGATAAATAAAATTGCACGCGACATAAAGCGCGATCACCACGCCGGTGCCGAGTGCCAGCGACAACGGAAGATTCCGGCTGGGATTCTTCACCTCGCCGGCCGTAAACGTAACGTTGTTCCAGGCGTCAGCCGAGAACAGCGAGCCCACCTGCGCGATCGCCAGCACGGTCAGGGTTGAAACCAAAACGCCGCCCCCCACGTCGTGCAGCGAGCCCAGGCCAGAATTGTTCCAAAAGTTTGCGCCGAAATTCCTGGCTAGGGCCTGGGCGTTCCGGCCAAGAAAGACTCCTAAGAAGACGAAGCCGAGGAGCGCCGAAATTTTCGCGGTGGTGAAGATGTTCTGAATGAAAGCGCCCGTCTTCACCCCGAAGATATTAATGATCGAGAGCGCGACCACGACTAGGATAGCGACGAGGTTCTGCGTGTTCAGTCCAACATCCATGCCGCCGAGCATCATTGGTCCGACGGCAAACTTCGGCACTTTCCAGAGGTGGACAATCCAACGACTCGACGAGATGGCCGGCCAGAAGATCCCGGAGAATTTGCCGAAAGCAACGCCGACCGCGGCAATCGTGCCCGTCTGAATCACGAGAAACAAAGTCCAGCCGTAGAGAAAACCCCAGAGCGGCCCGAGCGACTCGCGCAGATAGACGTACTGCCCGCCCGCCCGCGGCATCATGGCAGCAAGCTCGCCATAGGTGAGCGCGCCGACAATAGTCAGAAAGCCGGTGATGAGCCACGCGCCAATGAGTAACGCCGGTGAGCTGACCTCGCGAGAAATCTCGGCGGAGACAATGTAGATGCCCGATCCGATCATCGAGCCCATCACCAGCATGGTCGCGCTGGTAAGGCCGAGACCTTTGACCAGCTCTTTGTCCTGATGGGTATGCTGCTGCCAATCGCTGGTGTTCGCACTGACTTCCGAAGCGACGCTCGCACTGACTTTCGAAGCGACGCTCGAAGCGGGAACCGGGGGTGGAACTTTCGCGCTCACGAACCTCCTAAAAGGCTGCTGAAAAACAAAGGCTTCGTATCAGGGCATCGCTTCAGCGACGCCGTAAGACCTTCGAAATCGGACGCCCCTTTAGGGGCTGGATATTGCGGCGCTGCAAGACCTTTTCAAACTTTACCCCAGAACCCTTAAAAATTCCTCTGCTGATTTGCGGGGATCAGGTAACAAGTCGGATATCACCGCCACGGCATCGGCGCCGGCTTCGATGACTGAGCGGGCGTTGGCGCGGGTAATGCCGCCGATCGCAACCAGAGGCTTGCGCGTCAGTTCCCTTGCCCGGAGGACGCCTGCGAGGCCGACAACGGGATCGGGATTGGCCTTGCTGGTGGTCGCAAAGACGGGGCCGATGGCCAGGTAGTCGGCAGACGTTTTGCCGGCTTCGGCGAGTTGCTCCGGGTTGTGGGTGGATACACCCAGCAAGCGATCCGGGCCTATTATGCGCTGCGCCGATTCGGGGAGTAGATCATCCTGCCCAACATGGAGGCCGTCGAAGCCAGCCGCCACGCAGAGGTCGGCGCGATCGTTCATGATGAGCTTGACACTAGCTCCGAGGCGCGCTCTGAGTTCACGCGCTTCGTCGAGCATTTGCCGGGCGTTGCCGGATTTGTTGCGGTATTGCAGCAGAGTGCAGCCGGCAGCGGCGAGCTCTCCGGCGGCGGCGAACATGGTAGCAGCGTCTGGGAAACAGCCGGCGTCGAGAATCGGGTATAGGCGCGGAAGGAGCATTGTCCGCTTTGTAGTCTAAGCGTTTCCGAGCCATGCGTCAGTACCACGACCTACAGGTCAGGTTATGCGGCGCGATGCCTCCTCGCGATGTCCATGATCGCGTAGGCGCTCGTGAAGACGAGCAGAACCACTGGCGTGAATGCCACCAAGCTCGACTGCATGGTCATGTTGGTCGGCAAAGAATGTATGGTGTGAATTACGGCTGGCGCATAAAAGCACCAAATTGCGACACTCGCACCCATTGCCGTGAATGCCGTCTCTTGCGGCCTCCATTTTGCAAGTATTCCGGCGACGAACAGCGCAAGCGACCCGCAAATAGAGACGTATTGCAAAGGGCTAGTCGGCGCCCCCCAGATTCCCCATGCCAGCAGCCAATACACCTGCGCTCCCGTAGCGAGCGCGGTTAGCACATACAATGCGATGCCCATGGCGGCATTCTAAGCCGAGGGCTGACTCGCTGGTGAAAAATCGCTATCCCGCCAACACCCTACTTCTCCTTCGCCAGAAATCTCTCAATAAACCCCGTATCGAAATCCCCCGCGCGGAAATCCGGGTCCGCGAGGATACGCCGGTGCAGCGGGATCGTCGTGTAGATTCCTTCCACGATGAACATTTCGAGGGCGCGGCTCATGCGTGAGATGGCTTCGCTGCGATCCTTGCCACGCACGACCAGCTTGGCGATGAGCGAGTCATAGTATGGAGGAATCGTGCCTTCGGCGTAGGCGGCCGTGTCGATGCGCACACCCGTGCCTCCGGGAGGATTGAACGTCGTGATCCTGCCCGCGGAGGGCGTGAACTTCTCCGGATGCTCGGCATTGATGCGGCACTCGATGGCGTGTCCGCGATGCACGATGGGGCCTTGCAACACGTCGGCCAGCTTTTCGCCCGCGGCGATCATGATCTGGCTCTTCACCAGGTCCACGTCCGTGACCATCTCGGTGACGGGATGCTCGACTTGGATGCGCGTGTTCATCTCGATGAAGTACAGCCGCCGGTCTTTGTCCATAAGAAACTCTATTGTGCCGGCATTGTGGTAGCCGACATGGCTGAGCGTTTTGCCGATGATGTCTCCGATTTCCTTGCGCAGCTCGGGCGTCATCTTTACTGACGGCGACTCTTCGATCAGCTTCTGGTGGCGCCGCTGAATCGAGCACTCGCGTTCTCCCAGGCTGACGACGTTGCCGTGCTCGTCGCCCAGCACCTGGAACTCGATGTGGCGCGGGTTCTCGATATAGCGTTCCAGGTAAAGGTCGCCATTGCCGAAGGCGGCCGAGGCCTCCGACTGCGCCTGACGGTACAGGCCGGGCAATTCATCTTCATTGCGCACTATGCGCATGCCGCGCCCGCCGCCGCCCGCCGTGGCCTTGAGGATGACCGGAAAGCCGACTTGCCGCGCCCACTCGCGGGCTTCTTCAGCAGACGCGACCACGCCGTCCGAGCCGGCAAGGATGGGCACGCCGTGCTGTTTCATGGCGGCGCGCGCTTTTTCTTTTTCGCCCATGAGCCGGATGACATCGGGGGTGGGTCCGATGAACTTGATGTGGCAGCTTTCGCAGACTTCCGCGAAGTTGGCGTTTTCCGAAAGCAGGCCGTAACCGGGATGGATGGCGTCCACGTTCGCGATTTCGGCGGCGCTGATCACGGTGGGAATGTTGAGATAACTCTGCGCCAGTTGCGGCGGGCCAATGCAGATCGCCTCGTCGGCAAAGCGCACATGCAGCGAATTGCGGTCCGCTTCACTGTAGATTGCGACTGAGCGGATGCCGAGTTCCTTGCATGCGCAAATGACGCGCAGGGCAATCTCGCCGCGATTCGCTACCAGGATTTTATTGAACATGAGGTGAAAGCTCTCAGCTGTCAGCTCTCAGCTCTCAGGAAAAAATCACCTGACTGCACAGCACTGGATTTCCCTGAGAGCTGAGAACTGAGCGCTTATTTCGTTGGCCGTACGGCGAACAGTTCCTGGCCGTACTCGATGGGCTGGCCGTTGACGACGAGCTTCTTGGCCAACTCTCCGGCCACGTCGCATTCGATTTCGTTCATCAGTTTCATCGCTTCCACTATGCACAGAACCTGGCCGACTACCAGCGCGTCGCCGACTTTGACGAAGGGCGGCGAGCCGGGCGAGGGCGATTCGTAGAAAGTGCCGACGATCGGCGAGCGCACAATGTGCAAGCCTTCCGCAGGTTCGGGCGCGCCGGCATCCGCTGCCAAATCAACCCGGCCGGCCACGGAAGCAGAAGCCGGAACCGGGGACGGCATGTGCTGAACCGCGATGTAACGCGAGTCCGGCAACGCCACGGGCGGCGGTTCGGCGGCGCGCTTGATCTTCACCTTGACATCGCCGCGCTCCAATTCAAACTCGGCGATGTCCTTTTCGATCAGGAACTCGATCAGTTCTTTCAGCTCTTTTTGATTCATGTATAAGGGCGGGTCCGTTTTGCTTTCGTATCACGTGTGGCGCCGGGCTTTGCCCCGCCAGGACGGGGCAGAGCCCCGTCACCACACCAGCAATTCCTAAATAATAACCAGTTCTTTATCCGTGGGCATCAGCACTTCGCAGCCCGAAGGCGTAACCACCACCACATCTTCGATCCGCACACCCCACTTCCCAGGCAAGTACGCTCCCGGCTCAATCGTAATGACTGTTCCCGGTTCCAGTCTCTGGGTTTGCCCCTCGGCCAATCTGGGCGCCTCGTGTATCTCCAATCCTAAACCATGCCCGGTCGAATGGGTGAAGTACCGGCCCAGTTTTCGCTGGCGCAGCACACGCCGCGCCGCGCCATCTACTTCGCCGGCAGTTGCGCCCGGACGAACCGCCGAGATGGCTGCCTGCTGCGCTTCCAGCACGGCCTCATACAGCCCTCGAGCTTCCGCCGACGGACGTCCGACGTGCACAGTTCGGGTGCGATCCGAGCAATAACCGGCGAGTATAACACCAAAATCACAGACCACGAACCCCCGGGGAATGCGCGCACCCGAGGCCCGGCCGTGCACAATCGCCGAGCGCGTTCCGGAAGCGAGTATGGTCGGAAACGACATGCCTTCGGCCCCGGCACAACGGGCCTTGTACTCCATGGCGGCGGCGACTTCGACCTCACACACACCCGGGCGAATCTTGTTGCGAGCAACCTGAAACAGACTGGCTCCCAGTTCGACCGCCCGGCGGATGCAGAGGATCTCGGCCGCGTCCTTCACCATGCGGGCACGCTCGACCAGCGGGGGCGCGGACCGCAGGCGCGCCTTGCCTTTCAGCGCAGACGCCAGCCGGTCGCGCATGCCGGCGGTGATCGACTCCGGTTCGATGCCCAACCATGCCGGCGTCGAGCGTCTGCGCTGCGCGGCCAGCCACTCCGCCGCCGCCACCAGCGGGGACTTGCGCGCGATGACAATGCTGACATTATTGACGTGCGCGTTCTTTATTTCCTCTTTTGCCTGGGTGCGATAGCGTCCGTCAGTAAAAAGGATGGAGCCACGATCGGCCACCAGCAGCGCAGCCGCACTGCCAGTAAAACCACAGAGATAACGAACATTGGGGAGGTGAGCGATGAGCAGGGAGTCAAGCTTGTGGCCCGGAAGCGAGGCTCGGAGCCGACGCAGGCATCCAGCGTGGTCCATAGGAGGAGTGTAGCAAGAACCAGTTCTCGGTTCTCAGTTCTCAGTCGCCGTTCTCAGTTCTCAGTCGCCTGGCCTCCGCGACTCCTTTTGTGAAAAAACAAGCAAACCCAGGCAACCAAGATGAATGTCGAGGATCAAAGGAAGTTGAGAACTGAGAACTGAGACCTCAAAAGCGAAGCCGCCGGGTTCTCGGCGGGTTCTCCGAGAAGGCCGGCGGCTGCGGCTGTTCCAGCGTCGCGCTTAGGTTTGAATGATGCGCGGCGTGATGAAGAAAATCAGCTCCTGGTTGGTAGTCTGCACCGTGCGATGCTTGAACAGGTTGCCAAGGAACGGGATATCCCCGAGCAGAGGCACCTGCGAGACATTGAGCGAGTTATTGGTCTGGATGACGCCGCCAATCACCACCGTGCCGCCGTCCGTTACGAGCACTTGCGTGGTGGCCTGCTGGGTGATCAGTTCCGGGTTGCCCAGTTGGTCTTCCTGGCCAAAGTTAGGCAAGGTGTTTTCGACATCGACGTTGAGAAAGATGGTGCCTTCCGACGTGATCTGCGGAGTTACCGTCAGCCGCAGGAATGCATCCACGTAGGTCGCGGTCGCCGGAGCGCTTAACGAGGGCGCGGTCATGATGGGTACTTTTACGCCCTGCTTCACCACCGCTTGAATGTTGTTCTGGGTGACGATACGCGGACGGGAAAGAACTTTCAGCAACCCGCGCGACTCGGCTGCGGTGAGAATCATGTCGATCCGCATGTTGTTGCTGGCGTTGATAAGTTGCAGACCGCTGGTCGCCCCGACTGCGCCCAGGTTCGAAAACAACGGTATCGAACTCCCGGTCGTGCCGCTGGTGGTGGTGTAGTAATTCGGACTCGTAATGGGTGCGTAGACCGACGAGGGTCCGACCTGTGGCGCTCCGCCAACGGAGGTTGTGCCATTGCCCCAGCCCAGGCCCAGCTGCACGCCGATGTCACGAGCGAAGCTGCGAGTGGCCGCCACTACGCGGGCTTCAATTTCGACTTCCTGCGTCTTGCGGTCCATCTGCTGGATGAGGCGGTCAATCTGCGGCAGAACCGCCGGAATGTCAGCAACGATAATCGAGTTGGTGCGTTCGTCGGCGACTATGTCACCGCGCTGACTCAGGAACTTCTTGAGCGGCAGCAAGAGGTCCTTGGCGTGGGCGTAGCTGAGGAAGCGGGTGATGCTGACCTTGTCTACCGCCAGCGCCTCGGCATCGATTTGCGCGCGCCGGCCTTCGGCTTCATGCCGCAAGGTCTCAACCGTTGCAATGCGCAATACGTT
>JBEKWX010000196.1:0-7187 GCA_049512675.1 Terriglobales bacterium
CCGGGGGCATTGGCGAGTGCTGTTTCAAATTCTTTCAGCGCAAGAGCCGGGTGATTCTGCTCCAGGAGCAAGTAGCCGAGCTGCTCGCGCGCCGGAACAATCGGTCCCGGTGTCACCGGAAGCTTCTCGATGGCGTCCTCTTCATCGGCGGAAGCCCGCATCAGAACTGTGGCTTCCTCCGTTTTCCTGTCCGCCTGCGCTGACCACGCCATCACTTCGCGCGTCAGAATCCCGACCTGAGTGGCCCAATAGTCGTTGCCTGACGTGCGAAGATGCTCTTCGATCTGTCGCAATCTATCAATTTCCGTGTGCGCCTCGGTGGCGTGTCCACTCCGAGCGAGTCCCAGGCCACGAGCCCAAACCGCAATTGCGACCACATGAGGCGGGGCTTCTGTTGGAGGAACGATGCCAGCAGCGTCCGCCCATTGACCCCGCTCAACCACGTAGCGAACCGGCATCGCGGTAGAGGCGTACGTTATCTTGAAATCACCTGCGTTCAGTTTCGGCATGCTTTTGAGTTGCCGGATGACCTGAGCCGCATCTTTGTCGCGCCCACTCTGCAGATAGGCATATACCATATAATCCATGGCGTGCAGTTCTTCTCCCGTGTCGCCCTGCTGGCGTGCCGCTTCCCTTGCCGCAAGGTTGGAAATGATGGAGTCTTCCCATAAGCCGAGTCTCGAGAAGATATGCGATGGCATGTGCAATGCGTGCGGCGCTGAGGGTGCGATCTGGGAGTAGGCTTTTGCGGCCGCGAGGCCTCTTGATGCGAGTTCCGCATTGTCGTAAGCATGGATGAGGTAATGAGGGATTCCCGGGTGCTGCGGATAGGCGCTATCAAGCGGCTCGAGCAGATCGGCTGCCTGTTTCTGCTTTGCATGTGTCTTGTCGGCGGGGGATGCGTTCGCCAGGAGGGCAAGCGCGTAAAACACCTGTGCTTCGACGTCTTTGCTGTTCTCCGAAGCGAGATGGCTCATCGCGTGCTCATAGTTCAACGCTCGCGTCTGGTACGGAACCGTGGCAGCGTCCTGATATATCAAACCCAGCGCATTGATGAACTGGCGCTCGCGTTCAGAGCCCGCCCCGATCTGCTGAGCCCGGTCGATTTCCTTTTGTGCAATCGAAATTGTCGCGGGCACAATGGGCGGGTCCCAAATCTGGTAAAAGTACGCCATGGCCATTCCCCAATGTGCCATCGCGCACCGCGGATCCAGTTCGGCCACGTCCCGGAAAGCATTTTCGGCGGCGGTGTAGGCGAAGGAGTGAAGCAGGGCTACACCTCGGTTGAACTGCTCCTGAACGGCCGGTGTGCAAGAAATCGGAAACGATACTTTTCCCAGTTTCTCTGGTGCGTTGTGGCTGTGGGTTTCTTGTGCTGGCGACAAGGGAAAGATCAAAAGCAAGGTAAGGAATATTCTCCACAGATGGGACATCCCTATCTCCATAGGCACGCAACACTTTTGTGACATCCGAATTTTACATTGGAGTCGGCGAACGATGCCCTACGCTTGAAGCCAGAGAGTTTTCGCCGGCCCGCCGTCATGTGACTAATACCGATAGTTGACGAAACCAGATGGGAGGTCATAAGTTTGCGCCGTTTGTTCGCCCCTTCGTCGCGCCAAGACTCCTGCAATAGCCTGATGGTAGCGGCCCTATCGGACAGCGGGGCGTGCAGGGTCAAGTCGTGGCTATTACAGCTAAAGCGATGCCCTGATACGAAGCGTTAGTTTTTCCGCAGCCTGCCAGGGCCAGCCTGCCGTGCGCCCTTGACAAGGTGTGGTATGCTGCCCGCGCCCAACAAATCTCTGGTTTCGCGCTCATCCTCACTGCGCTGGAGGACACCATGGCCAATGAAGCAGCGACCCTCCCCCTACCCGCCATTCGCACCAAGCTCTCACGCCAGCAAATCACTGGATTCTGGGGCGCATGGGTTGGTTGGACGCTGGACGGCATGGATTCGGTGATCTATGCGCTCGTCCTCAGCCCGGCGCTCACGGAACTGCTTCCGAAGTCGGGGTACAAAGCCACTCCTGCCAATGTGGGGTTTGCGGGATCGATACTGTTTGCACTCTTTCTCGTCGGATGGGGACTGTCTTTAATTTGGGGTCCGATTGCCGACAAGTTTGGCCGTACCCGGGTGCTCGCTGCCACCATCTTCGTTTATGCCATCTTCACGGGAGCGGCCGCTTTGTCGCAGACGGTGTGGCAATTGGCATTGTTCCGGTTGCTGGCGGGTATCGGAATTGGCGGCGAATGGGCGCTGGCGGGAACCTATGTCGCCGAAGCCTGGCCGGAAGACCGCCGCAAAATGGGAGCTGGATATCTGCAGACGGGTTATTACGCGGGCTTTTTTCTGGCTTCGGCTCTCAACTACACGGTCGCAGCGCACTATGGCTGGCGCGCCATGTTCTGGTGCGGACTGACGCCAGTGGTCGTGGCCTTCGTGGTTCTGTTCCGCGTAAAGGAACCCGAGCGCTGGCAACAAAAAGCCAAAGTGAAAACCGGTGGACTTTCTTCCCTGCGCCGGATCTTCAGTGCTCCTTACACGCGGCGCACGCTGGTCAATACCGTCTTGCTGGCCTCGGCTATCTGCGGCCTGTGGGCGGCTGCAGTTTATGCTCCGACGGCAATCATCAACCTGGCGAAACGGGCCGGCATGTTGCAGCCGCAGGCCGTGCGAATGTCTTCCTTCGGCATGGGCTTGCTGTCGCTGGGTACCATCCTGGGATGCCTGGCGGTTCCCCCATTGGCCGAACGCTTTGGCCGCAAGCGCACCCTGGCCTTTTACTTCCTTGGGATGGCGGTCTGCATCCTGCTCAGCTTTGGCTGGGCATTCTACCTGCCCCAGGGGCTGCATCCCTTCATCGCGGTGCTGTTCTTCTTAGGCTTCTTTGGCGGCAACTTCGCCGTTTTCAGTCTTTGGCTGCCGGAGCAGTACGGGACCACGGTGCGCGCGACCGCGTTTGCCTTCACCACTTCGTTCGGACGCTTCATTGCCGCCGGGGTCAACTTCGGGGTGGGCGCGCTGGTCAGCCGCATGGGGACTCTCGGCAAGCCGGTCGCGTTTACCGCGATTGCCTTTGGGATCGGCCTGATCGCCATTCCCTTCGCATTGGAAACCCGGGGCAAAGTGCTGCCCGACTAAGCCATGCCGCGTTCAGGTTGTTGCCCATTTGCCGCCTAAACGCACCCGGATGCCCTTCGGCCTTCGTTTACTCTCCGCGCAATGTGTCTTAGCCAGACGGTTGGAAATGATGGTGTATACCGAAGAATTAAAGGCCAGTCCGATGTGGGTACCTGAAACTGGGAAATCGGCTTCAGGGTTCTCTGTCCGGCAATACCGCCAATCAACCACTCCGTCATCGGCGGTGTAAACCGCAGTTTCCAACACCGACGGTGGTATGTTGCGCTGGAGGGAATCCACAAAATCGCAGGTGCAACGCCCGGTATAGCAAGTGGGCAGCACTCCCGTGCCGTGCTCTTTCAGGATCCGCAGACGGACCGTTTCGGCTGCGCGCAGAATGCTGGAGTGAGCCACTGTGCCACGGAACGGCGAGCCCAGCGTGATGACAGAAGCGATGTCCTGTGGCCGTTGCGCCGCGATGGAACGGGCGATAATGCCTCCCAAACTGTGGCCGATCAGATGGATCCTGCGGCCGGTCTTGGCGAGTGCCTTCTCCATGGTTTCATTGAGGCAGCGTTTGATCAGGAGGTTCGGGCACTCCGCGTTGAAATTGATGCCGGAAAAGAAGGACTCGTACCCGATCCGTCCCAGCCATTTATGCAGCGGGAATAAGTAATGATCGGGACAGAGGAAGGCGGGGATGAGAACCACTCCCGAACCGTCGCCGTGAGGTATGCCTAGTCCATAATAAACAGGCGCGGCATGCAGCAGAACTAACTCGGCCGCGCACAGTATTTCGCTCAAAATGGGGAGATTAGCTGCCTGATAATCCCGGGTGAGAACATTTGGGCTCCGATTCTCAGATCGCACGCTCGTTCTTCCCATTTGAACCTGCTGTCTTGTTGTTGGCGCCCTTGCGGCCCAACGATCAAAACTATCTCACTTTAGTGGCGGAGACGCACATCAACCGGTGCTCTTCCAAATCGCTCTTGGCGCGCTCCATATCGACATTCTTGTAGGCTGCAAGCTCCGTGCTGACCCGATAATAGGCAGCGGAAAGGGCCTCGATGTACATGCTGTGCCTGGATTCAAAAGCTTGTTCCAGATTTTTGCAGATTAAGCAATCCATGGCCGCTCCCGCCGTCCAAACAGATTCACGGGTGGCGGCAGATGTGGTTCCTTTACTGCTGCCGTTTGAGGAGCTCTTGTTCGGCACGGAGCCAGTCCTGTTCGTCTCGGCCAGGTTCACGACCCCGGCTTTCATACAACTCATACGCCCGCCCTCTTATCCTGTCTTGTGATGGGACAACGTCTGGCATCATCGCCACCTTGCCAGGAGAGCTTTTCGGGCCGACGACACTCTTTGACTGCGGCTGTTTGGGAGCCTTAGGATCAATCATTAGGACCTCTGTATGCTTCGGACTAAGAGGAAGGTACTTCAGATGAACTGACTTAGTTCAGGGGACCTGAAAGAGGAGAAGAATTGCTCACTCTCCTTTGACACTACTCTGAACCCTCACCCGCGTCAAATGTTTAATCCGGCACCTCTACCGTTCTGCCACCAACTGCGCGACCTCAAGGTCGGTGGCATTCTCAGCCGAGATTAGTAAAGAACAAGCTGTGGCCGAAATTGGGTGATGAGGATCACTGCGGAATCAGTTCCTATGGAGTTATTATTTGGCATAACCCCCATGCTGGATGCTTCGGTCCTGGATGCTTCGGTCATTGAAGCGGGATTGCGCCAGCTCCCGCCGCAACAGTTGCGCACCGCCATCGCCCACTTCCTGCCCCAAGCTGCCACGAAGGAGGAGCGGATCCGCGCCATTGAAGGCGTGCTGCGAAGCCCGGCCGGCCAATCCTTGCGGGACACGATGGCGCGGTGGATTGTCGACGAGATTGTTCCGGTGGAGAGGCTGGTTCCGGAGGCTTACTTGAAGTGGCGTCCGCCGGTGCGGGACGCCATGATGTTCGTGGTGGCGCGACTGTCTCCGGCGCGCCTGGCCCCGAAGCTGCTGGAGCAGTTCGAGCTTCCCGAGAAGACATCGGCCGAAGAACGTTTGCTGCGGCTGATTGCAAAAGTTCCAGGCTTGCAGAAACTGGGACAAGTCATCGCACGCAACCAGCATTTGCGTCCCGGCCTGCGAAATGCGCTGGCGCGGCTGGAAAATGGAATTCGTGATGTCAAGCCAGAGGACATACGCGCCATCATCCAACGGGATCTGGGGCCACGGCTCGAAACCTACGCGGTTAAAATCGCGCCCGTCATCCTGTCGGAGGCCAGCGTCAGCGCGGTCGTGCGCTTCACCTGGCGAAATCCCGCAAGCGGAAAACGGGAGCGCGGCGTTTTCAAGGTATTGAAGCCGCATATCCCAGAGTACTTTGCCGAGGACATGGACTACTTGCAGGGATTGGCCCAGTACTTTGGAGACCGGCACCACCACTATGGATTTCCCGCCGACGTTATCCCCGATACTTTCAGGAAAGTCCGGCGGTTGCTGCGGCACGAGGTCAACTTTGTCCGCGAGCAGAAAACGTTGGTCGAGGCGTCGAATCTCTATCGCACCATGCCTGGCGTGCGCGTGCCGCAACTGATCCAGCCGCTATGTACCGAGAGCATCACGGCGCTGACGGAGGAACATGGAATAAAGGTGACGAACGCGGCTGCCCGCCTGCCGGCGTCTGGCCGCAGGAAGGTCGCGGATCAACTGATCGAGGCGCTGGTGGCCGTGCCTCTTTTGTCGGCGCAGGAGGGTGCTATTTTTCACGGCGATCCCCATGCCGGCAATCTTCTCTATAACAACCGCACCGGCGAATTGACGATCATCGACTGGGCCCTGCGGGAACGCTTAAGCCGCGACCAGCGCCGGCATCTGGCGCTCTTATTTCTTATGGTGAGCTTGCGCGACCCGGTGGGCACGTGCAACGAAGTTTTGGCGCTCAGTCAGCAGCGCATCCAATTTACCTCACCACGGGGGCGGATGATTTGCGCGGCGGTCACGCGCTTTCTTGACGACCTGCCGGTAAGGCGTCTCTCCAGCGGTGTGGACGCCATGCTCCTCCTGGAACACATCGCGCTAAAGGGCATCAAGTTTCCTGGTCCGCTGGTCATGTTGTCCAAGGTGATGTTGACGCTGGATGGGATCCTGGGCGACATCGGAGGCGGCGACATCGGGATTAATTTGACCATCGCGCGTCACGTTGCCCAGCATTGGATAAGCAATCGCAAGGAGTTCCGTTCCCCGCTGGAGGCGAGGGACTGGATCACCCTGCAGTGCAGCGCGTTACTTTATGTAAGCCGTTTGTGGCTGAAGGGCGAACAGGCAATACTCGATCGCTTGCTGCCAGCCGGTTCGCTGACTCAACTTGCACCGACATGAGCGGGGACTGAAGCCGCGTCGTTCCAACGAGTCTCCGCCTTTTGCGGGATGAAACTCATAGCCCGCTCGGTGAGCGCGGTAATGGTGAGGCTGGGGTTGACGCCGAGGTTGGCCGCCACTACGGATCCATCGCAGATGTACATGTTCTTGTAGCCGAACACGCGGTGTCGATTGTCCACCACGCCGTGGTCGGGTGAATCGGCGATCACGCAGCCTCCAATACAGTGCGCGGTGCCGGGAATGTCGAAGAGGATCTCCGGCAGCGTGCTCATGGCCGTTCCCCCAGCGACCTGAGCGAATGTCTTGGCAAACTCATTGGCCCTCGGAATGTAAGTGGGCACTTTCTCGCCGTAGCTGACCAGAAACTTCTCGAACGGCCAGAACCAGGGACGCCGCCAGCACATCTCGATTTGTTCATCCAGCGCTTGCATGCAAAGCAGAATCACAGCTTCGCGCGCCCAGCCCCAGGGCTGCAGCATGCGCAGAGTCTTGAACGGGTGGCGCAGCAGAGAGCCCATTACATTCTTCAGCCAGAGCACAATCCGTTGCGAACCGGGGCAACCGTCGGTCAGCATGGTGGTGAGAAGGCCCATGGCGTCGGAGCCACTGGGGTAGCGGACGGCTTCAATGTGCGTATGCTCGTCAATGTAGATGCCAGAGCCGATGGCGATGCCTTGCGACAAGTC
>JBEKWX010000197.1:0-7174 GCA_049512675.1 Terriglobales bacterium
CTCTGCCTGGCTCATCCGCAAGTTGCGCTCAAAGTGCTGCGCGTGGTCGGCGCTCGGCTGCGACGGCTGGTGGGAATCATCGAGGAACTCTCCTTTAGCACGGTGCGGCACCGGCTGGCTTCCTTCCTCTTGCGCCTTGCCCGAACCGAAGGCAAGCGCACGGCTGACGGAGTGGAAGTCGCGTTGCCGGTCAGCAACCAGGAGTTGGCGTCGCAGATCGGGACCGTGCGCGAGCTGATTTCCCGGAACCTTTCCAGATTCCAATCCGAAGGCCTGGTTAAGATCGACGGACGCAGCGTGATCGTCCGCGATCTGAAGGCTCTGGAAGCCGAACTCCAATCGGATGAATAGTTCTGCTCGGGACTTTCCAACGGTTCCAAGAGCGGTTCGATTCGGTGTGACAAAAGTCATCGGCACGCCGCCGCGGTTCCACTAACCTCAGAACATCAAGCGCGCCGCACGTAGAAAGAAGTGGAGCGGCCGTGCCGAGGAGGATGCGATGAGCGTGACCACTGAGAAAACTGTGCGGGAACTGGCCGTGGAAAACCCCGCTGCAACCCGGGTTTTTGAGAAGCTGGGCATCGACTATTGTTGCGGCGGCAACCAATCCCTGGAACAAGCCTGCCGCGCGGCCAATCTGCCGGTGGATCAGGTGCTGGATTCGCTCGAAATGGCGGAACAGACAACGCGGGCCGCGCAGAATGTCCATGACTGGCAAGGGGAGCCGCTGGCCGATCTGACCGCCCATATCATCAGCACTCATCACAAGTACACGCGCGAGGAGATTGCCCGCCTCGGTCCTCTGTTCGAGAAAGTGTGCTCGGTCCACGGCAAGAATCATCCTGAACTCCTGGATGCTCGCGCCACCTTCGCCGGGCTGGCGCAGGAACTGACCAACCACATGATGAAAGAAGAGATGGTGTTGTTCCCTTACATCGTCAGGATGGAGGAAGCCGTAATTCAGAAGGAGCCGGTGCTGCCGCCGCCCTTCGGCAGCGTGCAAAACCCGATCTCGATGATGGAGCATGAACACGATTCCGCGGGCAACGCATTGCGTGCCATGCGCCAGGCCAGCGGCGGTTACGCCCCTCCCGCCGATGCGTGCATCAGCTACCAGACTCTCTACCAGGCCTTATCTGCATTCGAGGCCGACCTGCATCAGCACATTCACCTGGAGAACAACATCCTGTTTCCGCGAGCGATTGCGATGGAGCAGGCGCAGTAACCGGCTCGAAACCGTGCGTTTGGTTTCAGACTGCTGCAGCTTCTTCCGCGCCACACGAAACTCAGCGGCACGAACCTGACTTATACCGGGATGCATTTGTTTCCTTTTGACACAAGGTCTGTGGTCGGGGAGAATAGCGGGCATCCGTGTGTGTCGGGAAAAACTTAATCCACAAACTTGAGAGGAAAAATCATGACGAGAACGATTGTAGTTGCGGTTCTTTCTGTGTGTCTGTCGTTTGCTGCCGGGATCGCGGTTGCCGACAAGGTTCATGACTGGCACGACCTGGACGCGGTCCATAAACACGTGGAGGAAGCGATCAAGGAGATGGACCATGCCCGCGCCGCTAACCACTACGATATGGCTGGGCATGGCGCGAAGGCGGAAGAGCATTTGCATGCCGCGGAGCACGAACTACACGATGCGATCGAGGCGATCCGGGCACACTAGGAGCTATCAGCTATCAGCCGTCAGGTGGAGCTTTCCTGGCGGCTGATGGCTGTTTTGCGGGTGCAAGAAATGGCGCGGGCCTGTTCCCGCGCTTTTTTATTGTGCGCGTGCTCTTGAGGAAACGGGGGTGCGAGGAGGGGCACCCTCCGCCGGGGAATGCGGAGGGTGCGTCGTGGGCGGGCCGTATTCGCGAGAGCCGATTCGGGGAGCTGCGCGGGCAAGAGTGCCCGCGCCACAAGCGCCGATCAGGCTACCAGCGACAGGGGCATGTTGCTCAACTGGGAGGAGTCTTCGCTGCCGAGGGCGAACTGCTGCAGTTGTTGCTGCAGGGTAGCGTAGGCCTGTTGAGCACCGGCAAGGTTGCTGGAGGTGAGGCTTTGGCCGATCTGGTTGAGATCCTGGAGCAGGGGATTCTGGCTGCTCGAATCTCCGCCTCCGCTACAGTGATGGAGGTGATGGTGAAACCCGTTGTTTGAGAGATTGTTCTGGAGATCCTGTTGAACGGTGGAGAAATCTTTTTGCGCGGCGGCAACGTTGCCCGACTGGAGATCGGTGCCGAGTTGGTTGAGGGCTTGCGCGACAGGGTTGGAAGCGGAGCCGTTAGAAGTGGAGCCGGTAGTGGTGGCGGGCTGCGAAAAGGTTGCCTGCAGAGTGGCGAAATCGGACTGCGCGGCCGACAGGTTGCCGGACTGGAGAGCCTGGCCGAGTTGTTGCATTTGCTGTTGGTAAGGATTGTTGGCGGCGCCGATTTGGTATTGATTGGAGCTGCTGTTCAAAATCGCGGATATGGACATTGATGTACCTCGATGTAAAGTTTGCAAGCGTTCGGCGGGGAATTCGCTGGCGGAAGATTGGCGCTCGTAGCCGGCGAGGTTCCGAGTGAACCTGGTGGTGTTGGAGCACGCGCGATTCCATTTGGCGCGGGGCAGGGTGCGGAAGAAATGGTGGAGCGTTTTGCGGTGGTTGCGGAGAATGGCGCTCCGCGAGATGGCTCGGTGCCGGGCGGGTGGGCAAAGCGTGCCGGGCTTGGCGGAGGCAAGGGTTGCCGGGCGGACAAGGATGTCCGCAACGGGCTGCGGGAAAATGAAGCCGTGCCTCTCAATGACATCCGGGAACCAACTTAATCAGAGTTCCCCTAAACCCAATTCTTGAAACCGAGTCCAGAAACAGTAAACTTGTCGGCATGGCGCGAAACTTCAAAGACTTGACGGAGCGCGAAATTCTGGCGCTGGCGATCTCACTGGAAGAAGAAGATGGGCGAGTGTATGCGGATTTTGCCGACGGGCTGCGGGAGAGTTATCCGGCGACGGCGAAGCTGTTTGATGACATGGGCGCCGAGGAGTCGGGGCATCGGGCATCGCTGATCGCAACTTACCGGGCGCGCTTCGGGGAACATATTCCGCTGATCCGGCGGCAGGATGTGAAAGGGTTTGTGCAGCGGAGGCCGATGTGGCTGAAGCGTCCTTTGAAGATTGCCGAGGCGCGGAAGCAGGCGGAGATCATGGAACTGGAGACGCGCCAGTTCTATCAGAAGGCGATGGGGCATGTGACGGATGCCGGGGTCCGGAAACTGCTGGGAGATCTGGAGGAGGTCGAGCGCAAACACCAGGTGACGGCGGAGGCCTTGGAAGAGAAGATCACGCCGGATGTCGAGAAGAAGGAGGACGAAACGCAGCGGCGGCTGTTTGTGTTGCAGATCGTGCAGCCGGGGCTGATGGGAATGATGGATGGGTCGGTGTCGACGCTGGCTCCAGTGTTTGCCGCGGCGTTCGCTACCAGAAGCAGTCACGATGCATTTCTGGTGGGCCTCGCGGCATCGGTCGGCGCGGGAATCTCAATGGCCTTTGCGGAGGCGATGTCGGATGACGGATCGATGACGGGGCGCGGGCGTCCAGTGCTGCGCGGCGCGGTGACGGGATTGATGACGGCGGCGGGCGGGATTGGGCATACGCTTCCTTTTCTGATTAAAGATTTCCATGTGGCGTTTATCGCGGCGGTGATTGTGGTGGCGGCGGAGCTGGCGACGATCGCTTGGATTCGAAATCGCTATATGGATACTCCGCTGCTGTCGGCGGCCTTTCAGGTGGTGGTGGGAGGAGTGCTGGTGTTTGCGGTGGGGATTTGGATTGGCAGCTCTTGAGGAATTTGTAATTGGGTAATTTGTAATTTGGTAATTTGAAAGAACAAAGTCAAAAGAAAAAAATCTGCGTCCTTTCGACCTTGCTAGCGATCTATTTTGGCAGAATCGCGTTCTAGGTTGCGCAGGGTTACTCCACTATGGAAGCAACGGTTCGTCCTCCAGCATGGAAGACGGTGCTGGCTTTTTCCATTATTTATTTCGTCTGGGGCTCGACCTTCCTGGCCATCCGCGTGGGAGTGCGTGAGGTTCCGCCACTGGTTCTTGCCAGCATGCGTTTCTTCGTCGCTGGAGCCGTGCTTTTCGGGTGGATGCGTCTGTCCGGCACGCCGTCGCCGTCGCGTCGCGAGTGGCTGGCGGCTTCGCTTCTCGCGGTTTGCATCTTTGTGGTCGATTACGGCCTGCTGTTCTGGGCCGAACAACGCGTGCCTTCGGGAATTGCAGCCGTGATGCTCGCGACCATCCCGGTTTTCATGGCGCTTTCGGAGATCATTTTTCTGCGCACGCAGCGGCTTACGTTGCGGCTGGCGCTGGCTCTTCTGGTGGGGATCGGCGGTGTCGGGGTTCTGGTCAGCCGGTCACTAAGCCAAAGTTTCGGCGAAGCTCCCATCGACCGCGGGGGAGCGGTCGCGCTGGTGATTGCGGCGATAAGCTGGTCGATTGCTTCGGCGCTTACCCGCAAGCTGCCACTGCCCGCGTCAAAAGTCATGAGCTCCGGAGCGCAGATGCTGGCCGGAGGAATCCTGCTGGCGCTGACGGCGGCACTCCTCGGCGAGTTCCGCGGATTTAATATTCAGGCGGTCTCGCGCGGCGCCTGGTTCGCGCTCGCCTACCTGATAGTGGCTGGCTCCATCGTTGGTTTTACCGCCTATGTCTGGCTCATCCATCATGAATCGCCGACGAAGGTTGGCACGTACGCTTATGTCAACCCGGTAGTGGCGGTGATCGTCGGCTATTTCCTTGGAGGTGAGACCGTCGGTCCTAGAACCTTGCTCGGAACGCTGCTGGTGCTGGTCAGCGTGGTTGTGATTACCACCACCCGTGCCCGGAAGCCCGCTGCTGCGCCCCTGGCGGAACCGCTGCAGGAAGCGGCGGAAACCTAGTTCGCGAGCATAGTTCGCGACCATAGTTCGCGACCATAGTTCGCGACCATGGCCCACGACCATCTCAGGCCAGGAGCGCCGCCGGGAACACCTGGCTTGGGCATAAGTGCTCATGGTTCGATACGGTCACTTCGCTGAATTCTTCGCTGGGGTCAGGATGCGCTCGATTTGGCGGATGTGGTTGATATCGTGTCCGGCTACCATGCGGACGATGTGCTCGATGGATTCCTGGCCGCGCTCGGCATGATGGCCGTAGTGCTTCCACTGATCGGGGGACAGCGATTTGAGGAGCGCAAGATTTGCTTCGCGCACCGCGCCGTGCAGTTCGATGGATTTGCGGGGGTCGCGTTTTTCGTAGTGTCCGGCGATCACCCAGGCGTTCTGATCATAGGCCTGGACGGGGGTTCCGGGGGCTCCGAGGACGGAGCGCATGCGCCAGCCGATTACGATTTCGACGTCAGCGAGGTGAGCGAGGATTTCGGCAACGGACCATTTGTCGGGTGCGGGGCGCTTGCGGAGTTTGGCACTGGGGACGCCCTTGATGAGACGAGCCAGTTTTTTTGTGGTGCCGGATTGGACTTTGAGAGGATCTTGTCCCTGGGCGTTGGCTAGAATGCGCTGCGTGTATTGCTGAGCGGTTTCGGACATTTGGAATCTCCTTTTTTGGCTCAGCCCCTAAAGGGGCGTCTTATTTCCAAGAGCGTCCGGCATTCGCTAAGGCGATTTCCTGATACGAACCTCGCGTTCTTAGACTTCTTAACATAACTTCTAATGCAGCGCTGCACCACTGAAAAGTCGGTGGTGGTCTTGTGCTGAGCCGCGAGCTTGGCAAGCCGGAAAAAGCCGATTGGAAAATGGTTTAGGAGTGCTGTATCTTTTGTTGACCGAGGGTCAAAGAAATCTAAGGGGAGTGGGCCATGGAAGGAATTACGAGCACTCTGGCGAAACCGATGCAGATGAGGCGGGACGGGAAGCCGCGTCCGCGCTCGGAAGCTAAGCGGGCGCGGATTGTAGAGGCGGCGATCTGGCATTTTGCCGAGCGCGGGTACAACGCGGCGCGGGTGGAAGATATTGCGGCGCAGTTGGGCATTGCCAAGGGGTCGGTGTTCCAGCACTTCAAGAGCAAAGACGGTTTGTTCCTCGAGGCGTACAAGAAGGCAGTGCAGTCGTTTCCGAAATATATGCAGGCTTCGGCAGCGGCTCTGGAACGGGGATTTTTTGAGGTGCTGCGGTACTGGCTGGGGCGCACAGAGAATATGGTGAAGGATAACTGGTCGTCGTACCGAATTTATCTGATCGGTAATTATGGGACGGATCTGGCGCTGCGTAGGGAGATCAACCGTTTTCTGGTTGCGGAGGATCCCTACGGATGGCGTGAGTTTGTGGGTTTCGGAGTCAAGCGGGGAGAGTTGCGGACGGATCTGGATGTGGACATGACCGGATCGATTCTGGAGTGGACGATGGACCGGTTTCAGGATGCGCTGCTGACGGAGGAGTTGGATCCGGGACTGTTTCGGAAGTCGGGACCAGTTCCGGAGGAGAAAGAACAGCGCATTGACCAGTTTGTGGAATTGCTGCGGCGGGCGGTTGGATCGGAAAGAGCACAAGTAACTGGAATCGAACAATGAGGCTGATTACCAAGGCGATGATCGTCACGTCCGTGACCGTCACGGTTGCAGTCGCACTTATCGCCTGCGGCGATCCCAAATACCAGCCTCCCGCGATTGTGGTCACGTTTAGTCCTTATTTTCCGCCTCCCACTGCGCTCAACACGGGCACCACGACAGGCATTGCAGCAGTCGTTGCGAACGACCCGAAGAATGCCGGGGTGAATTTCACTTGCGTCCCCGCCGGGGATTGTGGCTCGTCTAATCCAGCCCAGATAGCCAGCAATGTTCCGACCTGTTACCAGGCTCCGGGCACGGTTCCAAGCGGCGGCACCGTGACCTTAATCGCAACCTCAGTAAGCGATCCCACTAAATCCATCTCGTCGGGCCCGGTCACCATTGCGGCAGGAGACCCCGTGTCAGGCTGCTCGCCCTGACCGGCGGGGCCGGTTCTAAAGCAGACAGCAAGAATGCTTTCTAAGAACTGAGAACTGACAGCCTGAGAGCCCGCCGGCATTTGACTTCCCGTCACTTCCTCCGCAGAATAGAGATAGTTCTTTGCAGGCCCATCCCACCAGTGGGGGCGTCACGGATTCGACGGAGATGCTTGCGGCCAAGAGGCATGCCGGGGTGCACACACCCGTAATCGCGT
>JBEKWX010000198.1:0-7166 GCA_049512675.1 Terriglobales bacterium
AGGTCGTCGAGCGCGAAGATGGCCGAGACCGGGCACACCGGCACGCAGGCGCCGCAATCGATGCATTCTACGGGATCGATATACAGCATCTCTTCCGTCGCGAACTTGTCGGAGTCCTTCTTGGGATGAATGCAATCCACCGGACAGGAATCAACACAGGCGGTGTCTTTGGTTCCGATGCAGGGCTCGGCAATTACGTAAGCCATAGAATCTCATGCTCCTCGACGCACGGGGGGTGACCCAACTTTTTCATTTTAGCAAGAACGCAGCCGTCGGTACAGGCAGCGGGATCCCTCATCTGTCCCCAGCGAAGGTTCCGTTAGGCCCGTTCCGCTCAACATTTTGCTGCCGTAAAGAAAAAAGCCCGAAATATGGTTTTGCCGAGCGCCGGCGCATTGGCCCTTCGGATGATCCCGGCGCTAGCCGTGCAGCATGGCCGACTCCACAATCTCCCTTGGATCTTCGACTCTGGTGTATTCCCACAGGCAAAGTTCGTTACCGTCGGGGTCGCGGAAAAAGGCCAGTCTGCCGTCCCTTTTCTCTTTAATTTTGCTGGTTGGTATCCTGCGGGCCCGTAATTGCTCCAACGTCTCTTCCAAATTCAACACGGAAAAACAGAGGCGGGCGTTGCCATTGCCGGGGACCACCGATCCGGGCGGTAGCGGCACGAGTTCGATGAGCACGCCATCGAGATCGAAGCGCGCGACGTAGTCCTGCGAAACCAGGGGGAGCCCGAGCGTATCGCGATAGAAGGCGATGGACGCATCCATGTCGGTGACGTAGTAGAAGACGGCGTCGAAGGCGAGTTTCAGTTTGCTGGAAGAAGATGAGGAATGCATGGCAGGAGTGCCTCCTTTTTTCCGCTAGGTGGGGAAGCTGTGGATTGGTTTGCTGACGACACACAAATTCTAAGAGAACGGCGGCAGCCTTGTCAGTGAGGTTTGACACGGGTGGAAGTGACGGTGGAACGGCACCGCTGCACTGGAGAACGAAGCTATCGCCT
Source organism: Terriglobales bacterium (assembly GCA_049512675.1). Taxonomy (GTDB): domain Bacteria; phylum Acidobacteriota; class Terriglobia; order Terriglobales; family Acidobacteriaceae; genus Acidiflorens. Next base: position 1,004 of record JBEKWX010000198.1, read on the forward strand.
CCGGTGCCGGACCGATGTGTCTTCCGGTAAGCCTTGGCGGTTCATCCCATGTTTGACCATTCTCGCGATAGACTCTCCTGATGACCACCGGCTCGCAGAACGCCCTCGCTCGCGCTTCTTCTTCCTATCTTCGTTCGGCCATGCATCAGCCTATTCAGTGGCATGAGTTTGGGGAGGAGGCTTTTGCCGCGGCTCGCGCGGCCAACAAGCCTGTGCTTTTGGATATTGGGGCGGTTTGGTGTCATTGGTGTCATGTGATGGATCGCGAGTCTTATGACGACCCCGAGGTGGCGGCGATCGTCAACGAGCATTTCATTGCGGTGAAGGTGGATCGGGACGAGCGTCCGGATATTGACAGCCGGTATCAGGCGGCGGTGAGCGCGCTTACAGGACAGGGCGGGTGGCCGCTTACGGCGTTTCTTACTCCCGACGGCAAACCGTTTTATGGGGGGACGTACTTCCCCCCCGCGGACCAGTACGGACGGCCTAGCCTTAAGCGTGTGCTGCTTTCGATTGCTCAGGCTTATCGCGAGAAGCACGGCGAGGTGCTGGAGCAGGCGCAGATGGTCGAGAGCGCGATCTCGCGAGCGGAGTCTTTTTCGGCGGACGGCGGGAAGGTATCTGCGACGGTGGTTGACGCGATTTTGGAATCGGCGTGGAAGATGTTTGACGAGGTGAACGGCGGATTTGGAAGCGCGCCCAAGTTTCCGCATCCGGCGGCGCTCGATCTGGTGATGGATCAGTATGTTCGGACGAAAGACCGTGGCGCCAACGATTCGGATGTAAGCAATGAAGAACTGCGGACGATTTTCGTTACCACGCTGGAGAAAATGGCACGCGGCGGCGTCTATGACCAGTTGGCGGGCGGCTTCCATCGCTACTCGGTGGACGAGCGCTGGATCGTGCCGCACTTCGAGAAGATGAGCTACGACAACTCGGAATTGCTGAAAAACTATGTGCACGCTTACCAGGCAACGGGGGATGAGTTCTTCGCCGGGGTGGCGCGCGACATTATTCGCTGGATGGATGAATGGCTCAGCGACCGCGCGCACGGCGGCTTTTACGCTTCGCAGGATGCCGACTACTCGATGGACGACGACGGCGATTATTTCACCTGGACTTTGGCGGAAACGAAAGCGGCGCTCGACGAGGATGAGGCTGCGGTGGCGGCGCTGTACTACGACATCCAGGAAGTCGGAGACATGCATCACAATCGCGCGAAGAATGTGCTCCATGTTTCCTCTTCGGCTCTAAGCTCGATGGAGGAGATCGCACGGCGGCTCAATATTGAGGAAGGGCGAGCGCGCACGTTGCTGGCGACGGCTCAGAAGAAGATGTATGCGGCGCGGCGGCTGCGTCCGACACCGTATGTGGACAAGACGGTTTACGCGGGCTGGAACGCGATGTGCGTTTCGGCCTATCTGGAAGCGGCCAAGGTGCTGGATCTGGCGGAGGCGCGCCACTTTGCTTTGCGCTCGCTGGATCGACTGCTTTCCGAGGGATGGAATGCGGAGCGCGGGATGAGGCATGTGATTGCGTACTCGGAGGCTTTCTCGGATGCTGGGGCGGAGCCGCGCGACGCCGCTGCTGTCGCTATTCCTGCACCTCTTCCTGTATCCGGCGTGCTTGATGACTATGCTTTCGCGGTGATTGCTTGTCTCGACGCTTACGAGGCGACGGCGGACCTTAGCTATTTCCGCTTTGCGCGGTCGATTGCGGATACGATGGTGGCGGGGTTCTTCGATACGGTAGCGGGCGGATTCTTCGATACGCGCGGTGGGGCGGCGACGGGCGGAGCGTCGAGCACGCAAACCGCACTCGGCATTTTGGGGACGCGGCGGAAACCGTTTCAGGATTCACCGACTCCGGCGGGAAATTCGGCGGCGGCGATCGCGCTGTTGTGTCTGCATGGTTACGCCAACGATTTAAAGCATAACGATTTGTCGTATCGCGACAAGGCCGAGCAGACGCTGGAGGTCTACTCCGGAGTCGTGGGGCAGCACGGCATTTTTGCGGCGACTTACGGGCTCGCGGTGGTCCGCTTCATCCAGCCGCAGACGCAAGTGGTGGTTGTCGGGAAGGATGCAGCGGCCATGGAGTTGTATAGGGCTGCGGTGCGGCCCCTTGGCTTGAGCACGGCGGTGCTGCGTTTGGATGCTGACAAGGTTGTCGCGCAGAACCTGCCACCGGCCTTGGCGGAGACGCTCCCGAATCTTCCCCAGCTGGGCGAGGGACGTTCGTCTGACGGGCAATCAATTGACGGGCGATCATTCGCGGTGGTGTGCTTGGGGTTCGCATGCCAGCCGCCGATTTTCGATGTGCAGGAACTAGCGCTCTCTCTCTCCCACACCAATTGAACAAGGCCGACCAGCCACCGTTTGGGCGATCGTCGTGACTTCCGTCACTGCGGAGAGGAGGTGTGATGGTCTATCAATGTAGATGGACGATGGCTACACCGGGGGTACCCCATGGTGATTGCATCCGAATTGAAACCGGGAATGTTCCTCCGCATCGAGGGGGGAATCTACAAAGTGCTTGAGGCGGAAGCGAAAGCTGGGTCTGCAAAGTTGGGTGGGGTGGTGAAGACGAAATTGTGCAATGTCACAAGTCGTCGGATGTGGGAACCGCACTTTCGGCTACAGGAGCGGCTGGACGACTTGGAAGTTGAGGGACGCATGATGGAGTTTCTGTTTGACGACGCGGAAACTTGTACTTTCATGGATCCCAACACCTTTGAGCAGCTTGCAGTCCCACGCGCAATCTTGGGACCGGCATACGCGTTCCTCCAGTCTGGAATGGAGCTGCCGGTGGAGTTTTTTGAAGGCCGGGTCCTCAGTATCGTATTCCCGGACATAGTCGAGGCCAAAGTGGCCACTACCGCTCCACCGACGCACTCACAACAGGATAGTGCCTGGAAAGACGCAACTCTTGATAATGGCCTTCGCATTCGGGTGCCTTTGTTTATCGCTCCTGGGGAAATCGTGCGTGTGGACGTGAGGGACGGCCGCTACGTAGAACGCGCTCGGGGCGAACGTAAACGGACTGCATAGCAGCCTACCAGCGCCACGAGAAGACAAATGCCGGAGCGTCCCACTACCGTCAACCGAAGGAACTTCCAGCCCACATATCTAGAGCTGTGGCACTCCGGGGAACTGGGGCGTCGCGTCAAGCTTGGCTTGGAGAAGCTGGCCGACTGCGTTCTTTGCCCACGCAACTGCCACGTGAACCGCGTCGCGAACCAGACGAAGGTCTGCGGAACCGGACGTTACGCGATCGTGAGCAGCTATTTTGCCCACTTCGGGGAAGAACGCTGCTTGCGCGGCAGCCGTGGTTCGGGGACGATCTTCTTCAGCAGTTGCAACCTGTGCTGCGTCTTTTGTCAGAACTACGAAATCAGCTGGCCGGGTGAAGGCCGCCCCGCCGAACCGGAAGAATTGGCTGGGATGATGTTGCGCTTGCAGGAACAGGGCTGCCACAACATCAACCTGGTGACTCCGGGACATGTGGTACCGCAGATTCTGGAAGCGCTCTTGGTTGCAGTGGAGCGCGGCCTACGTTTGCCGCTGGTCTACAACACCAGCGCCTATGACTCGCTGGATTCACTTGCTCTGATGGATGGCGTGGTGGACATCTACATGCCTGATTTCAAGTTTTGGGAGCCCGAGAGTGCCCGCCGCTATGCGAAGGCTCCGGATTACCCCGAAACTGCACGCCGCGCCATCAAGGAGATGCACAGGCAGGTCGGTCCGCTCGTCACCGATGAGCAAGGTGTGGCGTTGCGCGGCGTTCTGCTTCGACACCTTATAATGCCCGGCAGTGTGGCCGGAACCGCGGAAATCATGAACTGGATCAGCCGCGAACTTGGTCCCGAAACCTATGTCAATCTGATGGCGCAATACCATCCCGCCTGTCGCGTCACCGAAAACCAATATCCCGAGATCAACCGCTGCATTAGCCCGAGTGAACTCGAGCAGGCGGTTGCTGCGTTTCGTTCGGCTGGATTGTCTCGGCTCGAAGAAGGTCAGAGGTCAGATTGCAGAAGTTAACCTCAGCAATCTGACCTCTAACCTCTGACCTCGTGCTACCCCTTCGCCTTCTTCACTTCCTCGATCAGCGGGGGCACGATGTCGAACAAGTCTCCGACGATGGCCACATCCGCAATCTCAAGAATCGTTGCCTCGGAATCCGTTTCTACTGGGCCACCGCACCAGGACCGAGCCGCTGGGTCAATTGCGCCTGATAGAGGCTCGAGGGGAAGACGTAGGTTCCCGGCGAATCGATCGCTCCCTGGGGCAGCACAGTGGAACCGCCGGGCGCTGCGGTTGTCTCCTGCGTGCCCATGCAGCCTATGCACCAGTTCTCCGAACCCGGTGGCTGCTGAATGGTGAATTGATTCGCACTCGAGTTCCACACCACTCCCCAGCCGATGGCCCAGCCCTGTCCGGTGCCGTCGTTGCCACGGTCCAGGAGGTTGATGTTTCCCTGCGTGGAGCCGGGTATCGCCGTAATCGTGGTGTTCTCTACCAGCAACCCGGTTGCCCACCGCTGATGCGGGTCAACGCTGGCATCGCCCTCAAAGGTTCCGTTGCGCAGGACATTCGGCCCCTGGGTCGCGCTGCTGGTGGAGAAAAAGAATGTGTCATCTGCAATGTCGCTCACGGTATCCATCAGCACCTGGGTTCCGCGGACGATATAAAACTCTTCGAACTTTGCATCGTCGGTTTGCGTGACGGTATGCGTGATGGCGACGTTGCTCACCGTCACCTGCTTGCTGTAGTCCTCGATGTCGACGCTCTGCAGCGTATCCTGCGCGGCAAGGTTGCGGGCCCACGCGTTGAGCACGGAGTAGCTGACGACGAGTTGATAGGTCGGCGTTGGCGGTACGAGGTTATTGGGCGGCGCAGGGGCAATGGCGCCCAGATTCTCGACTCCCACCTGCGAGATGCGTCCGCTGAAGGTATACGCCTGCAAGGTAGCGCCGTCGACGCCGCAGTAGGTGCTGTCGATGGAGTCGGACATCGGCGCGTCGAGCGTGATCTGGTTCCCCTTGATCGCCGTGATGGTGCGATCCGTCCTCAGTTCGTCGCTGCCAACGTCGATCCAGTCGCAAGGGGAGCCGCTGCAAGTGTTGCCTAAATCCGCCGCGGTCATCCCCATGAAGCTCACCCATGCGGCGGTCACCGGTCTCACAATCATGGCGTTGGTTCCCACCGAGAGTCCGGAGGTGCTGGCGACGTCGACGGTGAGCGTGCCTGCGGGCACATAGGTGTCCGTGATGGCCGTGGGCGAGCCCACGTAAACGGGATCGTTGGGCTCGCCGTCCAGGACGTTGGTGCCCAGGACAATCAGTGGATAAGGCGTGGCCGCAGCGGTCATGGTAATTACAGTGTTGCTGCTGGGCGAAGTGCCGCTTCCACTGCCTCGGAGCACCACACCGCTCGCGGTGATGGTCAGCGAACCGCTCACTGTGTAGCTCCCGGGTTCGAGGAGAACAGCGCCGCGCAGGCCGGTCGTCGGATTCAAGGCCATGGCGGAGACCGTGTTGATGGCCGCTTGAATGTTGGCGGTGTCGTCTCCGCCAGACGGGGAGACGGTGACCTCGACCGGGGCTGTGGGGATCGCTGCGGCGCCCTGCTCGTAGCCCGCGGTGGAGAAGTCCATGATCTTGTCGCCCTGTGCGTCGAGGGTCTTATACGTCAGATTGCCGCTGGAGTTGTAGTAGACCCATTGGCTCGCTGGCCCGGACGGCGTCGAGGGAGCCGGGCTACTGCCGCCGCAACCGGCCAAAGGCAGAAGGGCTAATGCTGCGAAACAAGCGAACTCGCGCGTAAACAGACGGGCTTTCTGAATGTAGTCTGGAATCCCCATCTATTCAGTCCGTGGGATTGATCTCGGTCGAGCCTGGAGACCCTGGAACTTTGAAACCTTACGCTTTCGCCTTCTTCACTTCCTCGATCAGCGGGGGCACGATGTCGAACAAGTTTCCGACGACGGCAACATCCGCAATCTCAAAAATCGGCGCCTCGGAATCTTTGTTGATGGCCACGATGCTCCGGGAACCCTTCATGCCGACAATATGCTGAATCGCCCCCGAAATTCCGAGCGCCAGATACAGCTTCGGGGCGACCGTCTGTCCCGACGATCCGACTTGCCGATCCATGGG
>JBEKWX010000199.1:0-7140 GCA_049512675.1 Terriglobales bacterium
TGTTTCAACTCCCGCCGGATCTGTGGCGGCAAGTGTTCGTGGATGGACATCAGATAGTAGGCTGTCCGGCGCGAATCGGGAAAACGCCTTTCCAGAAATTCATCGAACGACTTCAAGTTTTCCAACCGCCAGTACTGTCCCGCCCGCACTTCACATAGGTATCTGCCAAGGTCGACGAAACGGGTGTCGCGCTCTGCCTCTTTCTGTCTTTCCCACGCCAAGATCTCGTCGATCTTGGTCAGGACAAACAGTGCGCGCTTTTGATTGAGCTTCGGCGGCATCGGCATCGGCCTAAAACGAAAGTTCGTCAAACAGACCAAGATCGACTCCTGGTTTGCGCACAAGGCCGGCTTCGACCAAGTCGCGCTTATCGAGGCAGAGCCCGATGAAGGGACAGGTTGTGCACGGATTCTGGGGAAAGCGGATGCCGCTATGGGGCAGGAACAGACCGGACTCGATCCGTCGAACTGTGTCCTCGACCAGAGTTGCGAACTCCTGCCGCTGCTCGTCAGAAATGGTGGCCCGAAGGTACTGAACTTCGACCAGGCGCTTGCGGACGAAAACAACCTGGGCGACTTCGTCGATCCCCGTCATCCACGAATAGCAGACGAGTTGCGGATCCAGCGCGGAAATGCCGGCCGGCTCTTCCGGATATCGTGCAGAGGTCGTCTTCCATTCCAGAAGGCACGGTGTGCCGTCCAGTTCCCCAATGGCGTCGATGTAAGCGACAAAACTGTTGCCGGAGGCCAAGGTCCGATTGAACTGAATCTGCTGGGTTGAACGAGGGCGGCGAATGCGAACCTGGCCGTCCTGGGCGAAGCGCTCGAGCAACTGGATGCCCTGTTGCAGCATCCGGTCCCAGGTGTCGTTGCCGAAGTAGGTTAGGCCCGCGTCCTTGCATACGCTCCACTGCTCGAACAGCACAGCGGCAGGGTCTTCACGGCGAAAAAGGGCGGCGACGCCCTGTTCGAAGGCTCGACCAAAGAGCATGGCGGCACGAGTGTCTTTCTCTTGCCAACCATCGAGGTAGCGGTGCCGGTAACGGCGGGGGCAGCTGAGGTATTGGCTGATCTGGGTGTAGGAATAGTTCATCGCGTGGCCTCCTCGGTGTTGGAGCGAGAAGCACTGGATACCGGAGCCGCGGACAGTTCTTCCCACTGGCTGGCTGGGGCGAAGCCGTCGAGGTTGATGAGCGAAATGCCGTTGATCACGGTGTGGCTGATCTTGACGACGCCGCGGAGCCCTGGCAAAGCCTTCTCATCGATCTGTTCGTGGGCCAAAAGTTCAGGGTCATAGAGGAAATCGCGCAGGAACCAGCCCAGCTTCCACATTGCTTTCTGGGTGCAGTAGAGACGACCCACAATGGACTGCCCGGCCAGTGTCCGGGGCTCGAGAACCGAGAGTCGGAGGACGTAGAACGGTTTGTGGGCATGCCAGCGGAACTGCGCGCCATCGACGCGCACGAGGAATACTCCGTCGGGGATCTCCGGACGAGAATCGCGGGCAGATTCTGCGAGGCCTGGGACTTGGCGTTTCATGCGACCACCTCTTGCGTCGGGCGCGTATAGCTATTGAGTTGGCAGAGCAGCGCATTGCGGTCCTTCTCGGCCCAGTCGGCGAGTTGCTGGACGAAGTTCTCAACCTGTTCCCTGCTGGCCTCTCGGAGCGTCTTCGTGCCGCAGAAGTCGACGGCATACGCCTTGACCAGTTCGGGATCGAGCTTGTGCTGGCGGATGATCTGACAGAGACGATCACGGACCTTGGGGCCACCGCCGTTCCCGTTTCCATTCGCGTTTTGGGGAGGAAGCTTTTCAACTGGATTCGGAAACGTTCCGATCTCCTCGACTGAGCAGATGCCGATGCCGTAAGCCTTGCGTAGGGCGCGATTGACCGCTCGGGTCTCGGCCACGCGCATCTCGGCGCCACGCACGAGCGGGGAAACATTGGAGGGGTCGGCGTCACCGTAGCCGACAAAGCCTCGACAGGTTCGAGACTTGTAGACAGTGGCTTCAAAAGCCCAGCGCTGGGTGGAGGGATCGGAGAATTCCGGTACAGGCCGAACGTGAATCCCCGCACAGCAGTTATGCCGTGCTAATCGTATGAGGCCAGTATGAGTGACATACCATCGCCCCTCTAGCAACATAACGTCTCCCATCGCGAGAGAAAATCCAAACTGCATGGCCAGTTCCTTGAGGGTAGATAAATGAACCTGGTTAAGCAGTGTTGCCCAACGCATTCTTGCGTGTTTGCGGTTCTGCGCTATGAGCTTCTGACGGGCCGAATTCTCGCGTTTCATTGTGGAGCTCCTCCAATGTTGGTAGTGTAATGGTACCGTATTGGTACCTGTATTGCAAGAAAAAAACTCATCTCCTTTTTGTGTGCCGGTCGACGATTCGTTCCGCTGCTTCTACCGCTGCATTCGCAATAAAGCTGCTGACGCTTCTACGCTCTGCGGCGGCCGCCTGGTCGACGAGCGTCCTCTCGTCCTCCGTCAGATAGACAAACGTCTTCCGACCCAACGGCTGTCGTGACCGACGTCGAGACCTGGGGACAGTTCCCTTTTTCATGGCCGCAATGGTACACCGAAGAAACGGCGAACCCAATGTCGCTTTCGGTTCTGCTTCTTGGCTTAGGTCGGGCTCAGATTTTCGTCAGCTGTCTTCTCATCGGCCTGAGCGACCTATTGTCAGCCACTGAGCACGCCAGACCAAGGTAAGCTCCGGTGTCCTGAAGCCATCACGCGCAGCCCAAAGTACCAACGCTATTCGAGGCGATCATGAGGAGCATTCCGTGTAATGGGAGTCCTGGCTGGCCCGGGACTCTGCTTTCCGATCCGATTAGACAAAAAAGGAGCTTGACATGTAGCGAACAAACAGCGAATATGGTTGCCGATGGCAAAGCCCCAGCAATCGCAAACTGGTGACAGGACTCGTTGGGACTCTCTGGCACGCAAACGCTTTCGAGAGGTCTCCACGGGGGCGTCTCAGGCGCAAGGTTGTGCACCCGGGGTGCACAACCGGAATTGCCTTTGGGATCTGAGCGCGGGCTAAGTGATGACGGGGACCGGCAGAACTTAGATTGTGCAACCTAATTGCACAAAGTCGATTACAAAAAGTCAGACGCATCTATGAAGTCGGCATCAGCTACTGAGGCCGCACCTATGAAGAAGGCAAAGAGGGATGTAGGCATCATCCTCGACCGCGAAGGCGCCCGATGATCGAGATCCACCCCAAAGAGATTAAGGGATCTTGGGACCAGGGATACGTTCTCGACGTGCATACGGTATCGAGCACCATGATCGGATACAACGAATTCGGCTACCCTGAGTTCGACACGCTGCGGTCGCCTCTTGGTGAGCTCGTGTACCGCCTAAAGTACAAAGGCGACAAAAGTGTCGTGCCAGCAATCGTTGAAGCGGTCGCCGGATTCTTGAAGAACTGGAGCATCTGTCCTGACGTGGTCGTCCCGATGCCACCATCGAAGCAGCGTAGGTTCCAACCGGTAGTCGAGATTGCTTCAGAATTGAGCAAATCCCTTGGAATCGCCCTCGATACGACCTCCCTTAAGAAGACGAAAACCACGCTTCAGATGAAAGACATCGGCGATTTTTCAGCGCGGGTAGCCGCCTTGGATGCAGCATTCACAACTGGCAGAGATCTCGAAGGTAGGCAGATTCTCTTGATCGACGATCTCTTTCAATCAGGTGCGACCATGAATGTCGCCGCACAAGCGCTGAAGAGGCAGGGCTTGGTAAAATCAGTCTACGCGATCGCGCTCACGAGCACGAGGAACTAGAGGAACTAAAGGATGGTCTCTGTTTTTGTCGCCGGCTCTCGCGCATTGTCGAGGCTCAACCCGCAACTCAGAGAACGACTCGACAACATCATAAGGCAGAACTTGACTGTATTGATCGGTGATGCAAATGGTGCTGATAAAGCTGTGCAAGGATACCTCGCCAAGCGAGACTACCGCCAGGTGGTGGTTTACTGTATGGAAGTCTGTCGGAACAACGTCGGAAAATGGCCGATTCGTTCGCACACGGCTGAATCCGGCGCCAAGCGCGATCGCCACTACTACGGCATTAAGGATTGTGCGATGGCTAGGGACGCCGGTTGCGGTTTTATGTTGTGGGACGGTGTGAGCAAAGGCACGCTAACAAACGTCATCAATCTCCTGGATGCCGACAAGAAGGTGCTGCTTTACGTTGCCCCAAAGAAGCAATTCTTCAATCTGCACACGTTCGAACATCTCCATCAAGCTCTGAACGCGAACGGAATCCAGGATGTGCCTAGATTTCTGACCTCGCTGGGAGTCAAAGAACCTGCGCGGCAACACCTGCCCTTCGCCACACTCGGCTGATTGGGCACCGATTGCGCATCCCAGATAGCCGCTTTTCGCGCAATTTGGTGTATGCGGTTGGGCATCTTGACGATTCTCCCGGCCCGCGAGAATCGTTCCCGTCATTCTCACGTTTCGGCAGGAAAGTTCATGCGAGAGCAGTCCAACCCACGACGGCTGGGCCTGCGCGGGCAGAGAATGGGCCGAAGTTCATGCAGCGCCTGGTCGCCTAGCAGAAGGCCAGGGTCAAACACCCATGATCTGGGCGGGAAAGACGTCGCTCTCCATTACTTCCACCGCGGGGTTGGAAGAGTGCGTTGGTAAACGGCGACATGAGAATCCGATTCTCGCCATTTTCCGCCGGCGGGCTGAAGCCAGGGAGAAAGCCCAGCAGTGGACCTGCAAGACAAAACCTGATCGCCGCGACATTCCTCCCCAAGATTGACCTGAGACGGCCTCGGAGCGGACGGTGCCCTCAGGCCTAGCTCTCTGGAAGCCAACGGAGGAGGCGAGTGTTCAGCTCTTGTACTTGACTAGATATATGACTAGTCAGTACCATAGAGCAGTGCGCAGGAGGTGAAGCTTGGCTTCGTGGCAAGTGCAAGATGCGAAGGCGCGTTTTAGTGAGTTATTGGATGCAACCATCAAGAAGGGCCCGCAGGTCGTTACCCGGCGCGGAATTGAAACCGCCGTTTTGGTGCCGATCGAGGAATGGAACCGACTGCAAAGGGCTGCCCGTCCCGGCCTCAAAGCCTTGTTGCTCGCCCCCAATGCTCGCTTTGAGAACTTGGTCGCGGAGAGCCGCAGTTTGCGGCGACGTGCCGCATTGGAGTTCAAGTGAACAAATACCTGCTGGACACCAACGTCGTTTCCGAGCTCCGAAAGCCGCATCCGCACGGCGCAGTGATCGGCTGGCTCAGCGACCAGGAGGAGGAGCAGTTGTTCCTCTCAGCTGTCACGATGGGCGAACTACAAGCGGGAATTGAGCGGACAAGGCATCAAGATCCATCGAAAGCGAGCGAGATCGAGTCTTGGGCGGATCAACTGGCTGCCTCTTACCAAATCCTCCCGATGGATACGCCCTGCTTTCGGGAATGGGGCCGCCTCATGGATCGGAAACCGGACCAGTTGGTAGAGGACGCCATGATCGCTGCGACCGCACGCGTCCATGGTTTGATTGTTGCGACCAGGAACGAACGAGATTTTAGGCAACTTGATGTGCGGATTCTCAACCCTTTCAACACCTAGTTTAGCTAACCCTCCCCTGCGGCCGGAAAGCGTGTCAAAGCCTTCTCGAGCATCGAACGAGCGGCCCGTCTCCACCACCGGGTGGGTGCTCCGCGAAGGTCTGGGACTTCGACCTAGGTTGCTGCGTACACTACGTGGGGGTTCTATGCCAGTCGCGACGGTTCGTCTTATGGTTTGTGTTCTGGCATTTCTGTTGGCTGCCGGCCTCGCAGAAGGCCAAAACACACAAGCCGAAGTCCAGCCCGAGCTGCTGAAGGCCGACGACATCATGGCGCGGGTGGCGGCCAACCAAGATCGCAGCGAAGCATTGCGGAAGGAATACGTCTACAAACAGCACATCCACATCGCGACTCATAAGCCCAAGAGCAGAATGATGCGCGAAGACACCGCCAGAATGATGCGCGAAGAGACCGCCGACTACGACGTGGTACCGCTCGAGAACGGAACCCAGAAGCAGCTCAAATCGCTTACCGGCCGCTATTGGAACAAAGACAAGTACGTGGACTTTCAAGGCGAGCCTGTGTCCGAGGCTGGCAGCACGAATGTGGATTTGATTCACAACTTGCGCAACCACGAGCCTGTGCCCGAGGCCAGCAGAACAGATGCGGCTTTGATTCACAACTTGCGCAACAACCTGTTAAACGATAAGTCCAAGGACAGTTTGGCGCGCGACCTCTTCCCGCTGACGTCCGAGGAGCAGAAGGGCTATGAGTTCAAGCTTCTTGGGCAGGAGGTTGAGGCGGGGCGCAACGTCTACCACATCGCGTTCGCGCCCAAGGACACGGGAGAACCGACGTGGGCGGGCGAAGCGTTTATCGATGCCGCAGAATTCCAGCCCGTTCGGGTGTTCACCAAGATGTCGGGGCGCCTCCCCTTTTTGGTGCGGAAGATGTGGTTCGATCTGCCTGGATTTGGCTTCAACGTGGTCTACAAGCGGCAGGACGACGGAGTGTGGTTTCCTTCGAGTTTCGGGACGGAGTTCCAAATGCAGTTTGGGCCCTTGTTCTTCTCCAATCGGGACATTGCGATTTCGCTGAAGAATTCGGAGTTTGAACGTAAGCATGTGGAGAACAAGTGAAGATTGTGGGCCTGAAACCTAGCTTCCATCTCCGGGATGGAAGGTTGGCAACTTCGATCTCGCATACCTCGTAGAGCGTCTCGACCTAATCGAGTCCCATCGCAGCCTGGCAGAGCATCACACGATCATGCAACCCGCTTATGGCTTTAGCGGCAATGCATTCCGGCGTGGCATGCCGTGCACAGCGTGATCAAGTTCTCCTCTGCATCGGATCCCGAATGGCTGCGGAATTCCCTGTGGTGAACCTCAAGATTTGACATCGTGCCACAGGATTGACACCTCCAGCCGTCACGATGCAGGATCTGCTGGCGCAGGCTTTCGTACGGCATGGGATCCAGCCGCAGGCGGCCGGCTTTCGGGCGAATCATTCTCAGGACGCCTTCTCACGCAGATTTTCGAGGAAAACCTGCTGTTGTTCGCCGGGCAGGAACTTGTAGTAGCGTGAGATCGAGTTGAGCAGGATCTCGGGGTTGCCA